>NZ_RZSF01000170.1:0-14167 GCF_004023325.1 Mesorhizobium sp. M1A.F.Ca.ET.072.01.1.1
GCCGGGCGAGATGCCGACGATCGTCTTGAGCGAGCTTATCCGCTTGAGCGCGTGAAGAACGGTGTCCACCGTCGGAAAAACAAACGGCTCTGGGACATCCGCGGTGAAAAGCTCGAACGACACTGGGGCAAGCGCCGCGAGCCTTTCGAAACTGTCCAGCCTCTCGCTGACAACAACCTGGAAGCCGACATCGACGTTGAGCTCGCCTTCGGCCATCGACATCTTCTTGGCAAGCTGGTCTGCCGTCGCCGTCCAGGGCTCGTCGGTCGGCATGTCGAGCACCGTCGTCACGCCGCCGAGCGCAGCCGCATGCGTGCCCGACGAGAAGTCTTCCTTGTGGGTCAGTCCCGGTTCGCGCAGATGCGCGTGCGCATCGACGAGACCGGGCAGCAGCATACAGCCGCTTGCGTCGATCACCTTCCGTGCTTCGGCCGCGTCTCCTGGCTGGATCAGGGCCGCGATCCTGCCGGCGTTGATGGCAATGTCGCGGCGGGCTTCGCCATCTGCGTTGACGATCGTCGCGCCGCTGATGAGGGTTTCGAACATTCCGCTGTTCAGCCAGCACGCTTGCTGGCAAACGTCCGGTGATTGTCCAGCCAGTACCGCGCGATGTCTGCGCGCCGCATGAAGATCGCTCCCGGCGTCTTTTGCACGTGCTCGATCACCTCGCGCAGGCCGGACGCCCGGTTCGGCTGGCCCATCCAGCGCGCGTGCACGCAGATATTGAGCATCCGTCCGCCCGTCTCTTCTGCCTCCCACAGCATGTAGTCGATGGCCGAGCGGCAATCCTCGGCAAAGTCGCGTGGATTGCTGTAACCCGGCGCGATGAGGAAGCGGCTGTCGTTGAGCGTCTTGGAATAGGGCACGACCAGGATTTTCTCCTCGCCATGGTCGACGAAATAGGGCAGCTCGTCGTTGCAGGGATCGGAGTGGTAGAGAAAGCCGCCCTCGCGCACCAGCAGGTCGCGGGTGTTGACGCTTGGAAACGAGCGGCAGTTCCAGCCGAGCGGCCGCCGGCCAAGCACCTTCTCGTAAAGCGCGATCGCTTCGTGCAACTGCCGCTCCTCTTCCTCGCGCGGCATGCCGGGATAATCGGTCCAGCGCAGCCCGTGACCGAGCAGGTCGTGGCCGCGCGCATTCATCCACTCGGCGACGGCGGGATTCTTTTCCAGCGCCACCGCGCAAGCCGACACCGTGATCGGCACATCGTAGCGGTCGAACAGCCGAGCCAGCCGCCAGACGCCGGCGCGGCTGCCATATTCGAAATGCGTTTCGGTGCCGAGGTCGCGATGCGGTGAAAGGCCGGGGTTGTTGTACTCGCCCCAATTGTCGTTGCGGCCGTCATCCAGCCAGTTGTACTCCGACCCTTCCTCGTAGTTCAGCACGAGATTGATCGCGACTTTCGCGCCGTCCGGCCAGGTGACATAGGGCGGGTTCGGTCCATAGCCGACGAAGTCGCGCGGCTGGACCGGTTGTGAGGCAGCGCTTGTCATGGCAATCCCTCTCACTTCGTCTCGTTGGCCGAAATCCAGTCCATATAGGCGTGAAACGCCTGCTTGCCCGGGCGCGGCCGCCATGCCGTATCACGCATGATCCTCGCGATGTCGTAGGCGCCCCACATGCCGCCTTTCAGCGACACGTCCTGTACGATATTGGCGTCTTCTCCGGGCGTCACCTCAACCTTCAGCGCCGGAACGCGCTCCTTTGCCCAGGCGATGATCTCGCCGATGGTCTGGCTGGAGCCGGAGCCGATATTGTAGTGGCGGTAATTGAGGCGCGGCGCATCGAGCAGCGCGAGGATCGCGGCAGCGACATCGGTCGAGGCAAGATAGTCGCCCACCGGCTCCAGACTGTTCGGCCGGATCGTTTCGCCGGCCAGGGCCATGTGCGCAACACGGTTGGGGACATGGCGGAAGTTGCGGCTCTCGGTCGCGCGATCCATCGGGCCGTAGACGGAAGCAAGCCGGACCGAAACCGCCGACAGGCCGAACAGGTCGGCATAGCGGTTGGTCACCATCTCGGAGGCGAATTTGGAGATGCCGTAAAGCGTCAACGGCGCGACGTAGCCGTCCTCCGGCAGCGGCTCGCCGCTCCAGTCGGGGCCATTGTGTCGATAGATGGCTCCCGAGCTGACATAGATGAAGCGCTTCACGTTGGCCTGCGCGCGTGCCCATTCGAGCATGCGCACTGTGCCCATGAGATTGACATCGACGATGCGAGCCGGGTCCTCGGCCTCCGGCTGGCGCTTGGCCTCCGAGGCGCTGCCGCGCGAAATCGGTGTGATCGTCGCGCCATGTACGATCGCGGTGATGTGCTCGTTGTCGAGTGCGGCGGACCACCCCGCCGGGTCGAGGATATCCGCGCTGATCACTTTGAGCCGGTCGCGCACCGGAGCGAAATGCCTTTCGGCCGCGGCGTCGAGGCCGGCGCGATCCAGGATGACGGCGCGCGCGGCAGGGTCGCGGTCCAGCCAAGCACGCGCCACCACACTCATGACGAAGCCGGTGCCGCCTGTGACGAGAAGGGTCATGTCTTGAAGCCTCCTATGCTGGAAATGGATTCAACGCACCGCATAGCCGCCATCCACCAGGAGGTCGGTGCCGGTGACGAAGGAAGCGTCGGACGAAAGCAGAAAGGCGCAGGCGGCTGCGATCTCTTCGGGCTCGGCAATTCGTCCGAGCAGATGCGCAGGCCCTAGACCCTTGTCGGCCGCCTCCAGACTGGGCCAGCGCTGCAGCAGGCGCGCGGTCGCGACCGCTCCCGGTGACAGGCTGTTCACCCGGATGTTCTGATCCGCATGGTCGACGGCCATGGCCTTCGCCAGATGCACAAGCCCCGCCTTCGCCGCGCAATAGGCCACCGCCTTGCCGACGGCGACGCGCGCGAATTGCGAGCCGATGAAGACGATCGACCCGCCGCCGCTCGATGCCATCAGCGGCACGGCGAATTTGGAGATCAGGAACGCGCCGGTCAGGCTGACGTCGAGTTCCAGCCGCCACTTGTCCACTGCAAGGTCGGCGACGGTGCCGTCGGTCGAGGGAGCCGCGGCGTTGTGGACTAGACCGTCCAGCCGGCCGAATGCTTGAGCTGTCGCGTCGACAGCATCTTGGACCGAGTCCTGATCGGTGACATTACAGTCGATAGCCAGAGCACCTGGCCCAAGGCTGGCGGCAAGCGCCTTCGTCGCTGCCGTGTCCCGATCCGCGCAGGCGACGCGGGCTCCCTCGTCGGCGCAGCGGCGCGCGATCGCCGCGCCGATGCCGCTCGCGGCGCCGGTGATCATAACGAACTTGCCATCAAGACGGTGGGCAAAGGCGCTGTTCACGGCTCGCCTCCGCACGGCTGCGCAACCGCGACACTGACCGGGCGCCGCCGCAGATTGATGCAAGCCGCAACCGCCACCAGAATGCCGCCGGTGCCGAGCACGAACAGCATGGCCTGCGGCGCGGTACGCTCCATCAGTCCCGCGGCGAGACCCGGCGTCAGGATGTTGCCGATCGAATAGAGCAGAAGCAGCGTGCCCGAAGCCGCCACCATGTGCCGGCTGTGCATGCGCGAATTGGCGAAGGCGATGGCCACGGGATACACCGTGAGCGCGGTTGCTCCATAGAGGAAGAACAGCAGGAAGAGCAGCGGCAGCGGTCCGCTGCCCAGCCAGGCGATAGAGGCGCATAGCGACACGGAAAGCAGTCCCTGGACAAGCAGCATGATGCGCCTGTCGAACCGGTCGGACAGCCATCCGATAGGCGTCTGCGCCAGCATGCCGGCAATGCCGACGGTCGTCACCAGGCCGACAGTGGCGGCGGCGGACAGTCCGATCTTGGCGCCGTAGATTGGCGTCAGCACGAAGATGTTCATGTTGGTGATGCCTGCCTGGAAGATGCTGACCACCGTTACCGGAGCGAGACGCAGCAACTGGATGACGCCGTAGCGTTCGTCATGCGCCGGGATATCGGCCAGGGACGGCTCGGTTTGCTCGGCGGGCAGGGCAGGCCAAGGCCTGGAGACAAACCGTGCAAGCGCCGACAAGAGCACCGTCGCCGCGCTGACGGCGAACAAATGCGGGGAATGCGCGCCGACCATCTCCAGCAGCAGCTGTCCGAACAGCACCGCGACCGCCGTCGTCAGCATGTAGATGGAAAACAGCCTGCCGCGATTGTGCTGGTCGGCATAGAGGTTGATCCAGCTTTCGCAGACAACGAACATCGCCGCCATGGCAAGGCCGCCGAGCAGTCGGAAGCAGAGCCATGCCGGCATGAAATCGGTGAGCGCGAACCCCGCGGCGGCGAGGCTTGCAAGCACGGTTATGGCGAAGAAGGCGCGCTCATGGCCGACGCGCGACACCAGCGGACGCGCGACGAGGCAGCCGATGAGAAATCCGACCGGGTAAGCGGTCAGCACCAATTGCACTTCGGAGGGGTCGATTCCCGGCGCGCTCAATGCCAGCGAGACCGCGGTGGTCAGCATGGCGCTGCCGGTGCCGGCCAGGCAGATGCGCGCCATGATCGACAGGATGGCGCGCGACCGTTCGGCCTGACGCCAGAGGCGGCCCAGTGAAGCTGGCCTCGTCATGAACGGTCGCTCGCCTCGTCCGGATGCCTGGGACTCTCCAGCGCTTCCGCCGGAATGTGGCAGGCGATCTCGTGCGTGGCGGACATCCTGCGGATCGGTGGCGGTTCCCTGTCGCAGATCGAACCCAGCTTGCGATGGCAGCGGCTGGCAAAGCGGCAGCCGCGCGGGACATCGACGGGGCTCGGCGTGTCGCCGGTCAGCGTGATGCGGTTGCGCTCTGCCCCTTCCGGTTTGGTGCTGCGGATCGCCGAGATCAGCGCCTCGGTGTACGGATGGGTTGCACCGCCGAAGATCTCCTCGACGGTGCCTTTTTCCATCACCTTGCCGAGATACATCACCACGACCTTGTCGGCGACGTGGCGCACCAGCGCCAGGTCATGGCTGATGAACAGCATCGTCGCATGCCGGGTCTTCTGGATGTCGAGCAGCAGCGTCACCACGGCCGCCTGCACGGAGACATCCAGCGCCGACACAGGCTCGTCGGCGACGATCAGCGACGGATCGGAGGCGAAGGCGCGGGCGATGGCGATGCGCTGCTTCTGCCCGCCGGACAACTGGCTCGGCCGGCGGGCGGCGAAGTCCGGCGAAAGCCGGACCATCTCCAGCAGCTCGCGCATGCGCTGGTCGATGGCCGCCTTGCCCTTGCGGATGCCGAACTTCTTCAGCGAGCGACGGATCGAGAAGCCGGCGCTGTGCGACGGATTGAGCGTCGAATCCGGATTCTGGAACACCATCTGGATCGATTGCAGCAGGGGCTTCGGCCGCGCGCTCGCTTCGATCGCGGCGATGTTTTCGCCAGCCATGCGGATTTCGCCCGAAGTGGCGCGGTCGAGGCCGGTGACGATACGCGCCAGGGTCGACTTGCCGCAGCCGGATTCGCCGACCAGCGCGACGATCTCGGCCTTGCCGGCCTCGAAGGATACGGCCTCATTGGCCTTCAGCGTCTTGTGGTAACCGAGGTGATAGAACTTGGTGATGTCGGAGAAAGTGATCTCGGCTGCCGGTGCCGCACTCTCGCCGGATAGCGGCGGAAGCTCCCGATGAGCCACCTCGAGTTCGGGCCAGCGCACGCAGCGCACAACATGCCGCTCGCCGACCGGTTCCAACGTCATGCCAGCCCGGTCGCACAGGCCGGCGCGGAAACCGGCGCAGCGCGGACCAAACAGGCAGCCGCGCGGCCGCTCCGACGGCAGCGGGATATTGCCCGGAATGGCGGCAAGCGTGCGGCTGTGCTTGCCCTGCCCGATATCGGGAACGCAGTCGATCAGCCCTTGCGTGTAGGGATGGCGTGGCCGGCCGAACAGCTCGTGCGTCGGCGCCTCCTCTACCAGCTCGCCGGAATACATGATGCCGACCCGGTCGCAGCTTTCGGCGATCAGACCGAGATTGTGCGAGATGAACAGCAGGCTGGTTCCATAGCGACGGCGCAGCTCGCCGATCAGATCGATCACCGCCGACTCCACCGTCACGTCGAGACCGGTGGTCGGCTCGTCGAGCAGGAGCAGCGACGGCCGCCCGAGCAGCGCCATGGCGATGACGACGCGCTGCTGCTGGCCGCCCGAAAGCTGGTGCGGATAGCGCTTCAGCATGTCGCCGGCATCGGGCAGGCGCACGTCCTTCAGCATGGCGGCTGCCATGTCGAGCGCCTCGACGCTACTTGCGCCGAGATGAAGCATCGGCACCTCGGCAAGCTGCGCGCCGATCGTTTTGACCGGATTGAGCGCGCTCATCGGGTCCTGGTAGACCATGGCGATGCGCCGCCCGCGTATGGCGCGAAGCTTATGCGCCGGTGCGTTGACCAGTTCCTCGCCTTCGAAGCGGATGCTGCCGCCGGCGACGACGCCTGTCGCACCGAGATAGCCCATGATCGCCATCGCCGTGGTGCTCTTGCCGCAGCCGGATTCGCCGACCAGCCCGAAGCTTTCGCCGGGCTTCACCTCGAAAGACAGCTTCGGCACCGCAACGATCGTCTCGGCCTTCCCGCGAAACTCGATGCGCAGATCTCGGACAGCGAGGAGCGGCGTCTCGGACGCACGCTCGCCTTGCGTCGAAATCGGCTCGGCGACCATCGTCATGGCTTCCAGGCCTCCCGCAGGCCGTCGGCCAACAGGTTGAAACCCAGAACCAGGCTGACGATGGCGATTGAGGGCAGCACCGACATCAACGGCCAGACGTTGAGCACCGTCGTGCTTTCCTTGACCATGCCGCCCCAGTCCGGGTTGGGCGGCGGCAGGCCAAGGCCAAGGAAGCCGAGAATGCCGATGGTGATGATTGTGTAGCCGATGCGCAGACAG
This sequence comes from Mesorhizobium sp. M1A.F.Ca.ET.072.01.1.1, assembly GCF_004023325.1. Taxonomy (NCBI): domain Bacteria; kingdom Pseudomonadati; phylum Pseudomonadota; class Alphaproteobacteria; order Hyphomicrobiales; family Phyllobacteriaceae; genus Mesorhizobium; species Mesorhizobium sp. M1A.F.Ca.ET.072.01.1.1. The sequence continues at coordinate 6,867 of NZ_RZSF01000170.1, forward strand.
GCATCGACGATCAGCATGCCGCGGCAGTTGGGCAACAGCTCGACAAGCATGATGTATAAAGTACTTTCGGCGCGCAGCCTTGCGGCGGCGATGTATTCCTGCTCCTTCAGGCCGAGTACCAGCCCGCGCGTTATTCGCCCGATTCCTGGCGCCGAGGCGATCGTCGTGGCGATGACGATGTTGATTATCGATGGCCCGATATTGGCGATCAGGATGACGTAGAGGACCAGCACCGGGAAGGCGAGGATGATGTCGGAAAGGCGGCTGATCACGGCATCGATCCAGCCGCCGTAATAGCCGGCGATCATGCCGAGCGTGATGCCGACGATCATGGCGACCGCGACCGAAAGCGGCGCGACGACCAGCACGGTGCGGGCGCCGAAGATCAGGCGAGACAGCTCATCGCGGCCGAGAATGTCGACGCCGAGCCAATGCGCCGCCGATGGCGTCGGGTCGGCTAGCGCCATGACATCCTGCTCGGTCGGAGAATAGAGCGGCAGCACCGGTGCGAGGATCGCCGCAAGCACCCAGAAGCCGACCAGGAACAGCCCGACCAGTGCGGTAGGCGAGCGCAGGATGCGCGCCCATTTGAGGCGTGCCCTGCCCGTTGCCTTGACGGCTGTCGCCTCCATCGCTCTCTGCTCGACCAGTGCGCTCATCGCAATCTTATGCGTGGATCGAGCAGCATGTAACCGAGATCGCCGACGAATTGCGTCGTGACCGCGATGGCGACGGTGATCAGCGTGGCCGCCTCGATGGTCGCGATGTCGCCGAATAGGCTGGCATCGAGCAGCAGCCGACCGAAGCCGGGATAGGCGAAGACGAGTTCGGTCACCACCACGCCGCTGATCAGGAAGTTGATCTGCAGGAGCAGCACCGTGAACGGGGCGATCATCGCGTTTCGCAGGGCATGGCCGATGACGACCTGGCGTGTGCTCATTCCCTTCAGCACCGCGGTGCGGATGAAGGGCTTTTCCATCACCCCGATCATGGACACGCGGATCATGCGCGCGACATAGCCGAAATCATAGATGACGAGCACCGCCACCGGCAGTACGAGCTGCGAGGGAACGGACCAGCCGCCCTCTGTATCGAGCGGGCTGGTGCCCGGCAGCACCGGCCAGAGAATGACGAATAGGGTGACCAGAAACACGCCCGACGCGAATTCCGGGATCGAGGTGAAGGTGATGCAGATCACCGACAGGAGCCGGTCGAGCACGCCGCCTTCCTTCAGGCCGGACAAGATGCCGAAGACGATCGACAGCGGCACGATCAGCAGGAAGGCCAGCCCGGCCAGGATCGCCGTGTTGCCGAGCCGGTTCCAGATGACGTCGTTGACGGGCAGCTTGTTCAGTGTCGAATAGCCGAAATTGCCGAAATACTGCGCGCCGCGCGGGTCCTTGAAATTGAGCCCGGTGCTCGGGTCCTGGAGCGGATCCGGAATGATGCCGAGCAGCACGCCCGCCCAGCGCCCGTAGCGTACCAGCAGCGGATCGTCGGCCCTCAGCTTCTTGGTCAGGAAATCGACCTGCTCTTGCGTCGCGAACGGCCCGAGCGATTTGCGCGCGACGCTGCCCGGGGTGAACTCGCAGACGGCGAATACCAGAAACGACGCCGCGACCATGGTGAGCAGCATCATCGCCAGCCGTTTCGCCACGAATATTGCCATCAGCCGGACGTTTCCGTTCTGGGTGCGAGTGGAAAGGAACGCCCGGCCGTCTCGTCGCCGGCCGGGCGCAGCGTGGTCAGGCGGAGGCGACCGCATAATCCTTGGCGAAGATGTACTGTGATGGATGCAGTTCGAAGCCCTGCACCTTCTTGTCCATGACGGTCGAGAAGATGCGCCAGAACGGCTGCACGATCGGGCCCTCGTCCTGCATGATCAGCTCGATCTTCTCCATCACCTTGCTGCGCTCCTTCGGGTCGAGGATGCCCTCGGCTTGGGTCAGCAGCTTGTCGAATTCGGCGTTCGAGAAATGCGATTCATTCCAGGCGGCATTGGAGCGGTAGGCGAGGCCGAGCGTCATGATGGCGAGCGGGCGGTGGCCCCAGGCGGTCAGGCTGAAGGGCGCGCTGGTCCACACTTCCCAGTACTGCGCGCTCGGCAGCGACTTGATGTTGGCCTTGATGCCGATGTCCTTCAGCTGTTCGGCCATCGCCTGTGTCGTGTTGAGCTCCCAGATCGGGTCGGGCCGCGTCACCAAATCCAATTCGAAACCGTCGGCATGGCCGGCGTCGGCCATCAGCTTCTTCGCCTTCTCGACGTCGCGCGGCCATTTGGGCAGCGCGGCATATTCGGGGTGCGACGGCGCCACATGGTGGTCCTCGGCCGGCGTGCCGGCGCCGAGCAGGACGGTCTGGATGATCTTGTCGCGGTCGAGCGCATGGCGCATGGCCTGGCGCACGCGCTTGTCCTTGAACTGCTCGACATCGGGATGCATGCGCATGACGATGGTCTGCGTCGTCTCGACCTTGTGGACTGAGACATGCGGGAAGGCCTTCATCGAATTGATCTGCACCGCGTCGGCTTCCGACAGGCCATCGACCTGCTTGGACGCCATCGCCGCGATGCCGGCGCCGGGATTGTCGCCGAGGTCGACGAATTCAAACGTGTCGAGATGCGCGGCACCGCCCCAATAATCGGCGCGCGCCTTGTACTTCGCGCCCTTGCCGACCGTGTATTCGACCATCTCGAAGGGACCGGTGCCGTTGGCGCTCGGGCCGAAGGCGCCATTGTCCTTCGGATCGAGGATGAACATCGGATAGTGGAAGAGATGTTCGGCGACCGCGATCTGCGGCGAGAACAGGTTCAGCCGCACCGTGCTGTCGTCGACCTTCTCGATCGCCTTGTCGGACCAGAGCCGGCTCGACTTCTTCGGATTGCCCTTGTCGTCCTTTTCGCCGGTATCGTACTCCTCGACGAGATAGCCGGTGAACAGGCCGAGCACCGAGGAGCCGACTTTGGGATCGCTGACACGCTTCAGGTTCCAGACCACGTCGTCGGCATTAAGCGCCCTGCCGTCACGCCATTTCACATCCTTGCGGATGTGCAGCGTCCAGGTCTTCAGGTCATCGCTGACGTCCCACTTCTCCAAGAGATAGGGGTGAGTGATGTTGTTGCGGTCGGTAAAGGTCAAATATTCGCAGACCTGGCGGATGACGTTGGATTTTTCGGCGAAGTCGGCCAGATGCGGATCCTTGATCTCCATGCAGCGCATGCCGATGCGCAAATTGCCGCCTTTCGGCAGGTCGCCGGCACGCGCTTGCGTCGCCGGGTCGATGATGCCGGCCATGGCATAGGCCGCGCCGGCCGAAAGCCCGAGCAGCGTCGACTTGCGCAAGAAGTCCCTGCGGCTGATCTCGCCCTCGTTAAGCTGATCGAGCAGTGTCGGAATATAGGGATGCGATGTCTTGTCCAAGGTCTCAACCTCCGAGTTGTCGCGATGCGCGTGCCGGACAGGGCGCTTCGGCGCTGTCTTTTCGACTGGTGCGGAACCGGTTTTGAAGGCCGCGGCGCGACCGCGCCGCCGGACCGTCAAGACGCATGGACGACGAGAGGCATGCCGGTCTGACCGGTCTGTCTCCGCGCTCGGAATGCAGGTCCATGGCGGGTGGCTCCCATTGGTGGCGCCGCTGGTCGCGGCTGCTCAATTCCCCGCCAAAAGCTACACCCGGCCTCTATGCCTACAAACGAAGATTGATGTGGCTATGACCTCGTTTTTTTTGCTCTTAACTGCCCCGAAAAGCAGCAGCCAGCCCCAATAGCAGGCTTTACAGTCGTTTCCCGAGCTTTCTACATTGCCGGCGTTCGAAAAAGTGGGGTCATGTTGTCGGCACAAGAGCCAGCACGAACCCCTGTTGTTATCCGGCCCGTCGCCCGGCCGTCCGGCTCCGGCACACAGCCACAAGGAACACGTAAATGCGGACCCATGCCCAGGCTGTTGTGATCGGCGGCGGCCTGATCGGATGCTCGATCCTCTATCATCTGACCAAGCACGGCTGGAGCGATGTCGTGCTGTTCGAGCGCGACGAGCTCACCTCGGGCTCGACCTGGCATGCTGCGGCCAACATTCACGGCTTGCACGACTCGACCAATATCAGCCGCCTGCAGCATTACACCATGGCGCTCTACAAGGAGCTCGAGAAGGAGACCGGTCAGGGCTGCGGCATTTTCCAGCCGGGATCGCTTTATCTCGCCCAGACCGAGGCGCGTGAACATCAGCTCCGGCTGCAGGAAGCCAAGGCGCGCCGCTACAAGATGAACTTCTACGAGGTCGACCGGTTGGAGGCCGAGCGGCTGCACCCGCTCGTCGATTTCGACGGTATACGCTGCATCATGTACGAACCCGAAGGCGGCAATGTCGATCCTTCGGGCGTGACGGCCGCCTACGCGGCCGGCGCGCGCCAGCGCGGCGCCGAGATCCACCGCTTCACCGCGGTGACCGGAACGGAGCAGCAGCCGGACGGCAGCTGGATCGTGCGCACCACCAAGGGCGACGTCCGCACGCAATGGGTGGTGAACGCCGCCGGTCTGTGGGCGCGTGAGGTCGGCGCCATGGCCGGATTGGCCCTGCCGCTCATCCCGACCGAGCACCAGTATTTCGTCACCGAGACCATCCCAGAGATCGCCTCGATGGGCCGGCGCCTGCCTTCGGTCGCCGACCGCGATGGCGAATATTACCTGCGCCAGGAGGGCCTCGGCCTGTTGATCGGCGCCTATGAGCGGGCGATGAAATTCTGGGCCGAGGACGGCACGCCCCAGGATTTCGGCCACGAGCTGTTCCCGGACGATCTGGAACGCATCGAGGAGAACATGATGCGCGCCATCGCCCGCGTGCCGGCGGTCGGCGCAGCCGGCGTCAAGAGGGTGATCAACGGACCGATGATCTGGTCGCCGGACAGCGCCGCGCTGTTCGGCCCGGTTCCGGAGCTGCGCAACTATTTCTGCTGCGCCGGCATCATTCCGGGCTTTTCGCAATCCGGCGGCCTCGGGCGCCTAGCGGCCGAGTGGATGATCGAGGGCGAGCCGACGCTCGACATGTTCGGCTGGGATCTCGCCCGCTTCGGCCACTGGGCGGGCAAGGCATTCGTCAAGGCGCGCGTGCAGGACCAGTACAGCCACCGCTTCAAGATCCATTTCCCGAACGAGGAGCGCGCTGCGGGCCGGCCTGTGCGCACACGGCCGGCCTATTCCATGCAGAAGGAAAACGGCGCGGTGTTCGGCCTGAACTTCGGCTGGGAGCATCCGCTGTGGTTCTCGATCGACGGTGAGCCGCGCGAGGAGACGATCGGCTTCACCAGGCAGAACTGGTGGCACCCCGTCGGCCGCGAGGCGCGCATGCTGCGCGACCATGTCGGCATCATCGACATCTCCAACTTCGCCAAATACGAGGTGAAGGGGCCGGGCGCCGAGGCCTGGCTGAACGCGCTTTTCGCCAACAAGATTCCGTCGCGGGTCGGACGATCCTGCCTGACGCCGCTGATCGGCAGGCGCGGCGGCATCGCCGGCGACTTCACCGTCACCAAGCTGGCGGAGGACGAGTATCGCGTCTTCGGCTCCGGCATGGCGGAGCGCTATCATCAGCGTTTCTTCAAGATGCTGCCCTTGCCGGAGGGCACGACGTTCCGTTCGCTCACCGAGAACATGTGCGGCTTCAACGTCGCCGGGCCGAAGTCGCGCGCGGTGCTGCAACGCTTGACAAATGACGATTTGACGACGGCGTCGTTCCCCTTCATGGCCTCGCGCCGCATCACCGTTGCCGGCCTCGATGTCATTGCGCTGCGCGTCTCCTTCACCGGCGATCTCGGCTGGGAGCTCTATTGCGAGGAGAAGGACCAGACCGCTCTTTACAACGCCCTGCTCGACGCGGCGCGTCAGGAAGGCGGCGGGCCGGTCGGCTCGCGCGCGCTGATGTCGCTCAGGGTGGAGAAGGGCTATGGCAGCTGGGGCCGCGAATACTCGCCCGAATACTGGCCGCAGGAGGTCAAGTTCGACCGCCTGATCAAGATGGATAAGGGCGACTTCCTCAACCGCGACGCCTATGCCGCGCTGGCATCGCAGCCGGCCCGCGACGAGCTGATCATGATCTCGATCGAGGCGAAGGATGCCGACGCCACCGGCGGCGAGCCGATCTTCCTTCCCGATGGCACGCCGGTCGGCCAGGTCACGTCTGGCGCCTACGGCTATCATGTCGGCATGTCGCTGGCGCTCGGCTATGTGAAGGCCGGCTCGGTGAAATCGGGCGATGCCGTCACCGTCGCGATCCTCGGCCGGCCGCATAATGCCGTGTTGCTCGACAGGCCGCCCTTCGATCCCGATGGCAAGCGGCTGAGGGCCTGACCGGTGCTTGCCTGCCCGGTGACCCGCAACAGCACAGCGGCGTGAGCGGCACGAATGGCGCGGCGCTCGCATCAGCTGGTCGTAAAAGGCGGTAGGGTCGCTTTGGATGACGGTTGGCGGGATTGCGACGTCGGCATCGATGACGGCCGCATTGCCGCGATCGATTCAGGCCTGCAAGGTGGGCAAACCATTGACGCCGCGGGCCTGTGGGTGATGCCTGGCGGCATCGATGCCCACTGCCATCTCGACCAGCCTGTTTGGGGCGGGGCCGGTAACGCCGACGATTTTGAATCGGGCTCCATCTCGGCCGCATTCGGCGGTACGACCTGCATCGTGCCCTTCGGCATGCCGGGTCCAAATATGACCACGGTGGATGCGCTCGAACGGGCGATGGGCTGCGCGGCCGGCCGTTCCATCATCGACTACGGCCTCCATGCGGTGGTGACGATGGGGACCGGCGCCAACGTTGAGGCACAACTTAGCCAATTGGCCGGGCAAGGCATTGCTTCGGTCAAGCTTTTCATGACCTACCAGGGCTTCGCGGTCGACGACGACCTGTTCTTCACCGTGCTCGATACGGCGAGGAAGCTCGGCTGGATCGTCATGGTTCATGCCGAGAACGATGCCGCCATTCGGCGCACGCGGCAGCGGCTGATCGAGCTTGGCCGCACCGAGATGCGCTATCACGCCGTGGCGCACAGCGAGATCATGGAGCGCGAGGCGACCCATAGGGCTCTGGCGCTGGCGGAGATGACCGGCGCCCGCATGACCATCGTCCACGTGTCGTCGCAACAGTCCGCCGAGGAGGTCGCGCGGGCGCGTCAGCGCGGCGTCGACGTCGCGGCCGAAACCTGCCCGCAATACCTCTTCCTCGGTGCCGCGGACCTCGACCGCCCAGGCAGGGACGCTGCCCGCTTCGTCTTTTCGCCGCCGCCGCGCACGCCGCATAGCCGCCAGCATC
>NZ_RZSF01000171.1:0-13914 GCF_004023325.1 Mesorhizobium sp. M1A.F.Ca.ET.072.01.1.1
GCACTACGTCGCGGCCGAGGCGGCGAGGTTGGCGTGGCTGAGCGGCACCAGCTTCGGCCGCGCATATCGGCGCCACGCTGGGCCTGGGCTCGGCCGACCGCTGCCTCAACATCATGCCGCTGTTTCACATCCACGGGCTGATCGCGGCGGTGCTGTCCTCGCTCGCCGCCGGCGCCAGCGTCTTCTGCACGCCGGGCTTCAACGCGCTGCGCTTTTTCCAATGGCTCTCCGAAGCGAAGCCAACCTGGTATACGGCGGTGCCGACGATGCACCAGGCGATCCTGCCGCGCGCCGCGCGCAATCCCGAGCAACTGGCCGAAGCGAAGCTGCGTTTCATCCGCTCGTCGTCGGCCTCACTCCCGGCGCAGGTCATGGCAGAGCTGGAGGCGACTTTCGGCTGTCCGGTGATCGAGGCCTACGGCATGACCGAGGCTGCGCACCAGATGGCGTCCAACCGGCTGCCACCCGGACCGCGCAAGCCGGGCAGCGTCGGCGCCTCGGCCGGACCGGAAGTGGCCGTCATGGCGCCGGATGGAAGGCTGCTCGAGCCCGGCGAGATCGGCGAGATCGTCATTCGCGGCCCGAACGTCACCGCCGGCTACGAGAAGAATCCGGACGCCAACGCCAGCGCCTTCGCGCATGGCTGGTTCCACACCGGCGACCAGGGCGTGCTGGACGAGGACAATTATCTGCGCGTTACCGGCCGGCTGAAGGAGATCATCAATCGCGGCGGCGAAAAGATCTCTCCGCTCGAGGTCGATGGCGTCCTGATGGATCATCCGGCGGTGGCGCAGGTCGTCACCTTCGCCATGCCGCATGACAAGCTCGGCGAGGAAGTGGCTGCCGCTGTCGTGCTGCGGGAAGGCCAGAGCGCCAGCGAGGCCGACATTCGCGGCTTTGCCGCGACTCGGCTCGCCGATTTCAAGGTGCCGCGCAAGGTGGTGATCCTGGACGAGATCCCGAAGGGCGCGACCGGCAAATTGCAGCGCATCGGCCTCGCGGCAAAGCTCGGTTTGGGCTGATGCGCATTACAGTCTTCGGCGCCGGCGCCATCGGCGGCTATCTCGCCGCCAAGCTGGCGATTGCCGGCCGCGTCGATCTGTCGATCGTCGCGCGCGGCGCGCATCTCGAAGCGATCCAGGCCGATGGCCTACGCCTGATCGAGGACGGCAAGGAGACGATCGCCCGGGTGAGAGCAGCGGCCACGGCCGAAGAACTCGGCATTCAGGATTACGTGGTGCTGGCGCTGAAAGCGCATTCTCTGGCGCCGGCGCTGGACGAGATTGCACCGCTGCTGGGCGAGGGGACAGCCGTCGTCACCATGCAGAACGGCGTGCCCTGGTGGTACTTCTACAAGGCCGGCGGCGCGCTCGAAGGCACGCGGCTTGATGCGGTCGATTCCGGCGGAAAGATCTGGGAGACCATCGGGCCTGAGCGCATCATCGGCTCCGTCGTCTATCCGGCCGTCGAGGTCGATGCGCCCGGGCGGATCCGCCATGTCGAGGGCACGCGCTTTTCGCTCGGCGAGCCTTCGGGCGAAAAAAGCGAGCGGGTGAGTGTGCTGGCGCGCGAGATGGTCAAGGCCGGGCTGCAGGCGCCGGTCCGCGAGGACATACGGTCGGAAATCTGGGTGAAGCTTTGGGGCAATCTCTCGTTCAACCCGATCTCGGCGCTGACCGGCAGCACGCTTGCGGCGATCGTCGCCGATGAAGGCACGCGGGCCGTCGCCCGCGCCATGATGCTGGAGGCGCAGGCGATTGGCGAGCGACTCGACGTGCGCTTCCTGATCCCCGTCGACCGGCGCATCAAGGGCGCCGGCGATGTCGGCGGGCACAAGACCTCGATGTTGCAGGACCTCGAACGCGGCCGCCCGATGGAGGTCGACGCGCTGGTCACGGCAGTGCAGGAGCTTGGCCGCCTGACCGGCCAGCCGACGCCGGCCATCGACACCGTGCTGGCGCTGGTGCGCCGGCTGGCGATCGAGCGCGGGTGTTATTAGCAGACCGGCATTCGATCCTGACACGATTTGTCAGCTACCGACGCTTCGGCGATGGCAGGTCACGAGGGAGCTCCCTATCTGGGGTCTGTCCAAACCGGGAGGAAATCATGACCACTGCCGAAGTCGCCAAGCATTTCACCGAACTCCTCAAGCAGGGCGACAACCGCGGCGCTGCCGCGAAATACAATGCCGACAACATCGTCAGCTACGAGGCGATGGAAGGGCCCATGGCCGTTTGCAGCGGCAGGGACGCCGTAAAGCAGAAGGGCGAATGGTGGGAAGCGAACCATGAGGTTCACGGCGGCTCGATCGAGGGCCCCTACGTCAATGGCGACCAGTTCGCCTTGCGCTTCACCTTTGACGTGACGCCCAAATCTACCGGCGAACGCGTCAAAATGGATGAGGTTGGCCTCTATACGGTCAAGAACGGCAAGATCAGCGAAGAGCGCTTCTACTATTGAAGGCGATCGGCGTCTGGCATTCCGAATCTTCGTTGCAGGATCTGAAAATCAGACACGGCGGCCAAGATGATATTCCGGCCGCCATGGAGAGCGCCAAATCGTCTTCACGTAGTCACGCTGGCAAAGCGGGCAAGGCAAGCCTAGGATTCGGCCAGATTCGCAATCCATCGGCCCGAGGTCCGAATTGACGATCACCATGTACGGCATCACCACCTGCGACACGATCAAGAAGGCGCGCGTCTGGCTGGAGAGCCGCGACCTTCCCTACCGCTTCCATGACTATCGCGCCGAAGGGATCGAGGCGGAAAGGCTGAATGGCTGGGTCGATAAGGTCGGCTGGGAGAGACTGCTCAACAAGGGCAGCACGACTTTTCGCGAACTGCCGGAGAAGGACAAGGAAGCGCTCGACGAGAAGAAGGCCAAGGCGCTGATGCTGGCCAAGCCGACCATGATCAAGCGCCCCGTGCTGGAGGTGGGTGGCCGCATCCTGGTTGGCTTCAAGCCGGATGTTTATGAAGAGGCGGTGAAGTAGGATTCGGCAGGCGCGGCACACTATCCCCTCGTCATCCTAGGGCGGAGCAAGGAGCGAAGCGGCGCGCGCAGACCCTAGGATCCATGCCGCGACGCTAGAGCGTTGTGCGGTTAAGAGTTCTGCTCCGTTGCGTCCTTCGGTGACAGTCACGGCATGGATCCTCGGGTCAAGCCCGAGGATGACGACGAGAGAGAGGTTACTCCCTCCGCAAATACCCCATCAACGCCACCGCATTGTTATGCGCCTCGTCATGCGCGCCGAAGAGCAGCGTCACCTTGCCGTGGCGCAGCAGTTCTCGCAGCTGCGCCACAGCCTCCTCGTTGCCGTCCAGCTCGGCGCAGTACCGCTTCTGGAACTCCGGCCATCGTTCGAGATCATGCCCGAACCATTTGCGCAGTTCGGTGCTCGGCGCGATCTCCTTCAGCCAAAGGTCCAGCGCGGCGTCCTTCTTGGAGACGCCGCGCGGCCAGACGCGGTCGACAAGCACCCGCTGGCCGTCGCTCCTCTCCGACGCGTCGTAGACGCGCTTTACCGCTACGTCCAAGGCTGTCTCCGCGTCGGGTCTCTCAGGCCCACTCGCCCTTGCGCATCACCGGCACGCGGCTGCCGTCCTTGCCGACGCCGTCGATGTCGATCTTGTCCGAGCCGATCATCCAGTCGATGTGGATGAAACTCTTGTTGCCGCCGCGCTCGGCAATCTCGTCCTGGCTGAGCGAGGCGCCGTTGACGAAGCACTTCGAATAGCACTGTCCCAGCGCGATGTGGCAGGCGGCGTTCTCGTCGAACAGCGTGTTGAAGAACAGCAGCCCGCTCTTCGAGATCGGCGAGGAATGCGGCACCAGCGCCACTTCGCCGAGCCGGCGCGCGCCCTCGTCGGTGTCCAGCACCTTTTTCAGAACGTCCTCGCCCTTCGAGGCCTTGGCCTCGACGATCCGACCGACCTCGAAGCGCACCGAGATCTCGTCGATCAGCGTGCCCTGGTAGGAGAGCGGCTTGGTCGAGGAAACATGGCCTTCGACGCGCCTCGCATGCGGCGTGGTGAAGACTTCCTCGGTCGGGATGTTCGGATTGCAGGTGATGCCGTTCTTCGCCGTCGAAGCGCCGCCCATCCACTCATGACCTTCCGCCAGGCCGACGGTGAGGTCGGTGCCCGGTCCGGTGAAATGCAGTGCGTCGAAATTGTGCTCGTTCAGCCATTTCGTGCGCTCGGCCAAGGCCGCGTTGTGCACCTTCCAGTTGCCGATCGGATCCTCGACATCGACGCGCGAGGCCGAGAAGATCGCGTCGGCGAGCCTCACCACCGCAACATCGTCGGGCTCGCCCGGGAACACTTGGCGAGCCCAGGCAACATCCGGATATGCGACGATGTTCCAGTTGATGTCGAAACCGGTGATTTTTTCGAGCGCCGGCTGGTACGCCATCGAATTCGCCTTGTTGGCGCGCGCCACCCTGGCCGGGTCCTGCGCCGACAGCAGAGACGGATCCTCGCCGCGCACCGCAAGCCGCGCCGCATTGTTGGCGAAGGCTTTCGCCATGCCTTCGTAAAGCCAGCCGGCGGCGCGGTCGAAGCCGGCGTCGGCGCCATAGCGGAAACGCGCCAGCGTGATCTCGTCGTCGTTGAAGATCGGCGTCACCAGCCCGGCGCCGGCCTTATAGGCATGCTCGACGATGCGCCGGGTCAGCGGCAGCGCCGCGATCGAGGACGTCAGCACCAGGTCCTGTCCCGGCTGCAGCTGCAGCCCGACCTTGACGGCGACTTCGGCCAGCCTGTCGAGCTTCACCGGGTCGATGGTTGCCGAGACGCCGCGCGAATGTGTGGTCATGATCCTGCCTGCCATGTTTTTGGGGTCTGGTCCTTACATAGACCGCTGCGCCTGGCCTTTCCACCGCGATCAACTGGGCCTCCAGGCATGATCGCGAAAAGTGCATGGCGGTGTTCGGACAAGATCATGCTCAAACGAGCTCAGGCGGCGCTGTCGAGCGCCCGGATCTGCGCCATGGTCGCTTCGATCTCCTCGCGGACCCAAGCCTTGAAGTCGCGCACCTTTCGGCTTTCGCTTTTGGTGGCCGAGGTCACCATCCAGTAGCCGAGCCCGCTTTCAGCTCGCACCCCGAAGGGGGCGACCAGCCGGCCATCGGCCAGCGCATCGGCGGTCAGCAATTGCCAGGCGAGCATCACGCCATGGCCGGCGATTGCAGATTCCAGGCAGAGCATCGGATCGGTGAAGCGCGCGCCTTTTTGGAAAGTGACCGGCTCGACGCCGGCCGCCTTGAACCAGCTATCCCAGCTGATCATTGCCCGCTCGTCGGTGATGGCGCAGGTCCGCGCCAGGTCCTCGATCGAGTTCAGCTTGGCCGCGATCGCTGGTGCGCAGACCGGAAACACTTCCTGCGCCAAAAGCAGTTCCGCGTTTACTCCCGGCCAAGCGCCGTCGCCCATCCGAATCGCAATGTCGATATCGGAATGGTCGAGATCGGCGAGCCTGCCTGAAGCGTCTATGCGCAAGAGCACGTTGGGATGGCGGGCAAAATGCCGCGACAGCCTGGGCAACAGCCATTTCGAGGCGAAGGCGGGCGCCACCGACACAACCAGGGTGCATTCCGTTGCCTCGCCGGCCAACGCCACCGCTTGCGCAAGCTCGCGGAAGCCGGCGCTCAGCCGGGCCGTGAAAACGACCCCGAATTCCGTCGGCACGAGTCCGCCGGACGTCCGCTCGAACAGCGCCTGCCCCAGCTGGTTTTCCGTGCGCTTGATCTGCTGGCTGACGGCGCTGACCGAGACATTGAGTTCGGCAGCCGCCGCGGCAAGCGATCCAACGCGGACAACGGTTTCGACGGCACGCAAGCCATTGAGGTGGACACGGTTCAGGATCGTCATCCAGTTTTTCTAAACTGGCTGGTTCCAAATCTCAATTGAAACGTGCCAAAGAAAAGCGGATTCTAGCGAAGCAAACCGGGCTTTGGAACAGGTCGATGAAGATTTTCTCTTTGCTGAAGGGGCTTTCCGGCGCTGAGCCAAGACAGGCTTGGCAGGAGGACGGCGAGATCGCCCGCTGGACGGTCGATCCTCTGTCGCATCCGGTGCTGGACGCCATGTCGGAGCGCGAGCTCGGCGATATGCCGTTCCGGCTCACGGCCGGCCGCACGGTGTACGAGACGGCTTGCCGCTGAAGGCGGGCCAAGCCGGCCTGGCCCAACGCAATCGCATTGTTTCGCACGTGCACACATTTATGCTGCGCTGCAATGAAAGCCGCTTCGCCATCTCCCTTGCGCCTTGCCCTCGCCGGCATGACGGCTCTCGCCGTCGCCATGGGCATCGGCCGCTTCGTCTACACCCCGATCCTGCCCGGCATGATGGAAGAGTTGCACCTGACGCCGGCAGACGCCGGCTGGATCGCTTCCGCCAACTATCTAGGCTATCTCATTGGCGCGCTTGCCGCAGCCGGCGGCTGGGCGCATGGCCGCGAGCGTCTGCTGATGTTCGCAAGCCTTGCCGCGAGCGCCGTGCTCGCAGCTCTGATGGGACTGAACGAGACGATGGCCGCTTTCCTCGCCATTCGTTTTCTCGCCGGCCTGGCCAGCGCCTTCGTCATGGTTTTCATGTCGTCGATCGTCTTCAGCCATCTTGCAAAGGCAGGCCGCGGCGATCTGCAAGCGCTGCATTTCGGCGGTGTCGGCCTGGGCATTGCGGCGTCCTCGGCGCTGCTGGCCATCCTCGTCACGGCCCATGCCGGCTGGCCCGCGGGCTGGCTATGGTCGGGAGCAATTTCCGCTGTCGGCCTGCTCCTCGTCGCGATCCTCGCGGGCTCCGCCACGCCCGCCAATGGCGTCGATGGGCCTGAACCGGCGTTGCCGAAGGATAGATCGCTGACGAAGATAATCCTTGCCTATGGGCTGTTCGGCTTGGGCTATGTGGTGACGGCCACTTTTCTGGTCGCCATCGTTCGCCAGGACGGCGGCGGACGTGTCTTCGAGGCCTCGGTCTGGATGATCGCCGGTCTTGCCGGCTTCCCCTCGACCTGGTTCTGGCAAAAGCTCGCCGGCAGGATCGGGCTTTATACGGCCTATGCCGTGAGCTGCATGGTCGAAGTGGTCGGCGTCATCGCCAGCGTCGTCATCAAAGGTTTCAGTGGGCCGCTTTTGGCTGCTATATTGCTCGGCGGCACGTTCATCGCCATCACCGCGTTCGGCCTGCAGGCGGCAAGGCAGCTTGCGCCGCAGGCGCCGCGCCGCACCTTCGCGGTGATGACCGCCGCCTTCGGCCTCGGCCAGATCATCGGTCCGATTGCCGCCGGCTTGCTCGCCCAGGCCTCGGGCAATTATGTGCTCGCCTCGACGATGGCGGCTGCCGCTCTGCTGGTCTCCGGCGTCGTTGCCTGGTCGGCTGCACCAAAATCGCCATGATTTGTGGTCTTGTTCGGTGCCGGGCGCCGGGCCGGGCATTTTCTTTCCCAGTAATGTGTGACCTTATGCCCGCCGAACAGCAACGCCGCTGATTTGCGGTCAGACCGAGAAACCCCGCCACAGTGTTCGTATCCTTCTTCCCGCAGCCGAAGCTTTTCTTCACCTCGGCCGCCCTCTGGAGCCTTGCGGCGATCCTGTTCTGGTTCTTCGGCGGCGAACAGCTGGGCGCCATCCTCGGCATGCCGCCGGCGGCTGCGGGTGCGCCGCCCATCATCGGCATCGCGGTTCTATGGTCGAAGCCGTTCTTGTGGTTCTACATGTACTTCGTGGCCTGTGTGGCGATCTTCTACGCGTTCTGGAGCTGGTATGCTCCGCATCCGTGGCAGAACTGGTCGATCCTGATGACCGCCGTCATTCTCTTCTTCATCTATTTCAACGTGCAGGTCAGCGTCGCCGTCAACAACTGGTACGGACCTTTCTTCGATTATGTCCAGGGGCTGATGTCGGGAACGACGCCATCAACTGACATCGAGTTCTACAGGGGGTTGGCCGACTTCTCCTGGCTGGCGCTGGTCGGCATGAACGTGCAGGTGGTCAACGCCTTTATCGTCAGCCACTGGATCTTCCGCTGGCGCACGGCGATGAACGACTACTTCATGGCGAACTGGGGCCGGCTGCGCCACATCGAGGGCGCTTCGCAGCGCATCCAGGAAGATACGATGCGCTTCTCGCAGATCATGGAGGACCTGGGCTCGAGCTTCGTCCAGTCGATCATGACCCTCATCGCCTTCCTGCCGGTGATGATCCAGCTGCAAGCGCACATCACCGAGTTGCCGATCCTGGGCGCGGTGCCGCAGCCCCTGGTCGTTGCCGCGCTGGGGTGGTGCATATTCGGCACGGCCTCGGTGATGCTCGCCGGCATCAAGCTGCCGGGCCTCCAGTTCCGCAACCAGCGCGTCGAGGCCGCCTATCGCAAGGAACTCGTCTACGGCGAAGATCATCCCGACCGGGCGCAGCCGGCGACGACGACGGAACTGTTCGACAATGTGCGCCGAAACTACTTCAGGCTCTATTTCCACTACATCTATTTCAACGTCGTCCGGTACACCTATCTGCAGGCCGACAACATCTTCTCGCTGCTGATCCTCGGGCCCTCGCTGGTTGCGCACAAGATCACCTTCGGTGCGCTGAACCAGATTTCGAACGCCTTCGGCAAGGTGACGAATTCGCTGCAGTTCCTGTTGAATTCCTGGTCGACCATCGTCGAGCTGCAGTCGGTGCACAAGCGCCTGCGCGCCTTCGAGGCGACGCTGGAAGGTGAGCCGCTGCCGGACATCGACCAGCGTTATCTCGCTCGGCAGAGCGCGGAGGATCCGGCCTGAACTGGATCGCATGGTGGCGGCTCAGCCGCCTACCGCCGCCTGTCTCAGGCTGCCGCGCTGCCGCTCGATATAGTCGCGGAAGCTGATGCATTCGACCTGCTCCATGACGCAGACTTCACCGGCAAAGCGCTCCAGCGCGTTCCAGTAGGCGCCGGCATTCATCTGCGTGAAGTGGAAGCCGAGCTCCAGCGGAAGTCGTTTGCCGTTGTATTGCGCATTGAAGGCTGCGCGAAACGCCCGATAGGCGCGGTCGGCGAACTCGCCCGCCATCGACGGCTTCTCGAAGCCGCCCGAATGGCGGACATAGAGGTTGTAGTCCATGGCGACCACCCGCTTCGACCTCGGCCCTTCCGGAATCTGCGGCAATGCAAAGCGGGTGGTGCCGTTCTTTGCGCGCGGCAGGGCAGGGCCGTTCGAGACACCGCTTGCGTCATATTGGAAGCCGGCCTCGGGCAGCGCTTCGTAAAGCGCCTTGCCGGTCGAGAGGTACGGCGCGCGAAAACCGATCACGGCATGGCGGGCGAATTCACGCCAGCCAGAGGGCTCGGGCGAAATGCCGTTGATCGCATAGGCGTTTTCGAGGACGCGGCCGAACGCCGAGAACTCGGCCAGCCAGTCGGCCTTGCTCCAGCCCTTGCCGTCGAAATGTCCGCAGGCATGACTGCCGATGTCGTGACCTTCGGCGGCCGCGTGCCCGATCTGTTGCAGCCGGTCCGCGACATCCTGCTCCGAGGCGGCGAAGCCGATATTCGATTTGCCGGCACCCTTGCCGGGCGCGACGTACTCGGCGCGCGTTTTCGGCGAGAGCAGGAACACGCAGGACAGAAAATACGTGAAATGCGCGCCGGTGCGCTTTGCCAGCGCGCGGCTGCGCTCCCATTGCGAGATCTCGCGTGCGCTGTCGAAGGAGATAAGCACGATCTGCTTTGGTTTCGCCGCCATCGGTTTCGGCGGATCGGCAAGCCCCGTGCCAACGGAGCCAAGCCAGGCGAGGCTGAACGCAAGGGCGCGGAACGAACGTGGCACTGGCAACCTTTTGGGCAACCTTTGGGGCTGTAGGAAAGCCGTCTATCGCCCAAATGTAGCATCGATGCGTTCCGGCAAGGCCTGTGGGGCACTGGGAGTCTCCGCCGATTTTCCGGCGATCCCCCTTCCATGCCGACGAAATTTCGCTAAAACGCGGGGCTCAAGAAGCGCTCCGTTCCGGGGCCGCAATGGTTTTTGATTGATGTCGGACGACAGTTTTATCCGCGAAGTCAACGAAGAGATTCGTCGCGAGCAGGCGCAGGCGCTGTGGGACCGCTTTGGTCCGGCCCTGCTCGGTGCCGCGATCCTGATCGTGGTGGCGACTGCCGCCTTCGTCGGCTACCGCTACTGGGACGAGACCCGCGCCAACCGGTCGGGCGATGCCTTCTCGCAGGCGCTCAAGCTCGCCAATGACGGCAAGAACGACGAGGCGATCGCCGCTCTCGATCAGCTGGAAAAGGATGGCTATGGCGCCTATCCGCTGCTCGCCCGCATGCGGGCGGCGACCGTCAAGGCCGACAAGGGAGACGTCGACGCCGCCGTCAAGGATTTCGATGCGGTCGCGGCCGACAGCGCCATTCCCGCAGGCATCCGCGACATGGCGAGGCTGAGAGCGGCGCTGCTGCTGGTCGACCACGGCTCGTTTGCCGATGTCTCCAGCCGTGTCGAGGCGCTCACCGCCGACACCAATCCGCTGCGCAGCTCGGCGCGTGAGGCGCTCGGCCTTGCCGCCTGGAAGGAAGGCAAGTCGGCGGATGCGCTGAAACTGTTCGACCAGATCGCTTCGGATGACGGCGCCCCGCGCAATGCGCGCCAGCGGGCGCAGTTGATGTCCGAGCTGATCCGCGGGTCGGGCAACGCTTCGTGACCCCGGATGACGTTCAAAGTCGCCATTATCGGCCGGCCTAACGTCGGCAAATCGACTCTTTTCAATCGGCTGGTGGGAAAGAAGCTGGCGCTTGTCGACGACACGCCGGGCGTGACGCGCGATCGTCGCGTCCATGCCGCCAAGCTTTACGATCTTCACTTCGACGTCATCGACACCGCCGGCTTCGAGGATGCGGCGGCCTCGACGCTGCCCGGCCGAATGCGCCAGCAGACCGAGATCGCCATCCGCGAGGCCGACCTGATCTTCTTCACCGTCGATGCCAAGTCGGGCCTGATGCCCGACGACCGGACCTTCGCCGACGTGGTCCGCAAATCCGGCAAGCCGGTGGTGCTGGTGGCCAACAAGGCGGAAGCGCGAGGCGCGCAAGGCGGCATGCTGGAAGCCTGGGAACTCGGCCTCGGCGAGCCGATCCCCGTCTCGGCCGAGCATGGCCAGGGCATGCCCGATCTGCGCGATGCGGTGATCGCGGCACTCGGCGAGGAACGCGCCTTCGGCGAGGACGAGCAACAGCCGGGCGACGAGATCGCCGTGAGCGAGGTGCTGATCGGCGAGGATATCGCCGACCCCGACGCCGAGCCGGCCTATGACGAGACCAAGCCGCTGCGCATAGCCGTGGTCGGCCGCCCCAATGCCGGCAAGTCGACGCTGATCAATGCGCTGATCGGCGAGGAGCGGCTGCTGACCGGACCCGAGGCCGGCATCACCCGCGATTCCATCTCGGTCGACTGGGACTGGCGCGGCCGCCGGATAAAGCTGTTCGACACCGCCGGCATGCGGCGCAAGTCCAAAGTCCAGGAAAAGCTCGAGAGGCTTTCGGTGCAGGATGGCCTGCGCGCTATCCGCTTCGCCGAGATCGTCATCATCGTGCTCGACGCCACCATCCCCTTCGAGAAGCAGGACCTGCAAATCGCCGACCTGATCATTCGCGAGGGCCGCGCGCCGGTGATCGCCTTCAACAAATGGGACCTGATCGACAACCCGCAGGAGCTTCTGGCCGAGCTGCGCGAAAAGACCGAGCGGTTGCTTCCCCAAGTGCGCGGCATTCAGGCGGTGACGGTCTCTGCCGAGACCGGGCGCGGCCTCGATCGGCTGATGGACGCCGTCATCAAGACGCACAAGGTCTGGAACAGCCGCGTCTCGACCGGCAAGCTCAACCGCTGGCTGGAAGGCATTCTGGCGCATCATCCGCCGCCCGCCGTCGCCGGCCGCCGGCTGAAGATCAAATATGTCACGCAGGCAAAAACCCGGCCGCCGGGTTTCGTCGTCTCCTGCTCGCGCCCGGACGTGATGCCGCAATCCTATGTCCGCTACCTCTCGAACAGCCTGCGCGAGGCTTTCGACATGCCCGGCGTGCCGATCCGCATGGCGTTGCGCACGTCGGAGAATCCTTTCGCGGGTCGGGCGAAGAAGCGCTGAGCCCTTTTTGGGAAAGGGTGGGCAGCGCCCCCTCCCGTCGTCATCCACGGGTCTGTGCCGTGTCGCTTCGCTCCTTGCTCCGCTCGAGGATGAAGAATGGCTTGGAACCTACGCGACCGCTCGCAACCCCTTACCGATTCGCGCTCCCTCCGGCAGCGTATCCAGCGCCGCCTCCAGCAATATCTCTGCCAGCCGTGCCGCCACCGGATCGAGCTCGACATCCTTCTGGTGCAGATGCAGCGCCATCGTCGGCAGGGGCGGCAGGCCGAGCACGCCCGGCGCGATCGCCCTGACAGTGGCCGGCAGGCCGATATCGGTGCGGATCGTCAGCCCGAGACCCGCCGCGACCGCCGCCCAGATGCCGCCGAGGCTGGGACTCGAGAACGCCATGCGCCAGGTGAGGCCGGCGCGGTCGAGCGTCTCGGTCGCCACGGTGCGCAGCAGGCACGGCGCCTCGAACAACACCAGCGGCAGCGCTTCACCATCGTGGCCGGCTTGCATCGGTTTCGCCGGGCCGATCCAGCGCGCCTGCACGTCGGCGACATGCCGGCTGTAGGGCAGGATCGTGCCGTCGTGCCAGGCCAGCGCGATGTCGAGGCTGCCTGAGACGACGCGCTCGGCGAGCTCATGGCTGCGTCCGATCCGCGCTTCGATCCGGACCTTGGGATGCGCACGGGCAAACCGGCCGAGCACCTCCGGCAGCACGGCCTCGCCGAAGTCCTCCTGCAGGCCGAGCCGCACCCAGCCTTCCAGCTCGACGTCGCGGATAGCTGAGGCCGCCTCGTCATTGAGCTCGATGAGACGCCGCGCATAGCCGAGCATCGTTTCACCAGCTTCGGTAAGCGCCAGGCCGCGCCCCGCCTTGCGGAAGACCGGAGTCGCCGCCTGTTCTTCCAGCTTCTTCAGCTGCGCGCTGACGGCAGAGGTCGAGCGGCCGAGCCGCTCGGCCGCCTTGGCGAAACTGCCAAGCTCCATGCCGGTGACGAAGGTCCTGAGCACGTCGAGGTCGAATGTGACGCGTCGCATGAGATCGTCCTTATTTTCAGGATTATCGATTAAAAACTTGCTGATTTTCTGGATGAAGCTATGGCGCTACATCCGACCGGTCAAGACCGATCGACCGGCGCAGAGGGAATACGAGATCATGTCCGCCATCGTAACTCGCAACGATTGCCGGCGGTCCGCGGCAGGCGCCGCCGCTTCGGCTGGCCGCGCCTTCGGGCCCAGCCATCGATGGAAGGTGCTCGGCATCGGCGTCGCCGCCAATGCCGGCTTTTCGGCTACCTTCTCAGGCATCCCGGCGACCGCTGTGGTGATGCGCCAGGGTTACCATCTCGACAATGCCTCGCTCGGCGCTGCGCTCGGTCTGCTCGGCCTCGGCGTGGCGCTCAGCGAGTTGCCCTGGGGCGTGCTCACCGACCGCTGGGGCGACCGCCGCGTGCTCCTGACCGGGCTCGGCGCGACGGCCGTGTGGCTTTTTGCCATGGCAATCCTCGTCGTGCCGACGAAAATAGCCGCTCCCGGTGTCGTGCTGCTTTCGGCCAGCCTGCTCGTTGCCGGCCTGCTTGGCGGCAGCGTCAACGGCTCCAGCGGCCGCGCCATCATGGGCTGGTTCGGCGAAGACGAGCGCGGCTTCGCCATGAGCATCAGGCAGACGGCGGTGCCGCTTGGCGGCGGGCTCGGCGCGCTCGTCCTGCCGTGGCTAGCCTTGGGCTTCGGCTTCGCCGCCGTCTTCGGCCTGCTGGCGGCTCTCTCCGCGCTCTCGGCTTTCTTTGCCTGGCGCTGGCTGCACGAGCCGCCGCCGC
>NZ_RZSF01000172.1:0-13907 GCF_004023325.1 Mesorhizobium sp. M1A.F.Ca.ET.072.01.1.1
GCATCATGGCTCCCGGCCGAGGCCAGATATTTCGTCTGAAGGCCGCGCGAGCGGCCGACGATCGAAGGCAGATCGCCGAGGCCGGCAGCGAAATCAAGTTGGCCGGCGGCGAGCGACTCGTTGAGAGCCGGGCCGGCGCCGCGGAAGAACGTCCATGTGATCTTTGTGTCGGGCACGTCCTTGAACTCGGCCTCGACAAGCTTCTGCACATTGGCCACGGCGACATAGTCGCCATAGGCATAGGGCCGGTCGTCGATGCCAGTTCCGGGATAACCGATGCGGATGAGGGTCTCGGCCGACGCGGGACCGGTGGCGAGAAGGCCGGCGATCAGGGCTGCGATATGCGCGAATTTCATGAGTGAGGATCCTGGCTGGAGGGGAGGGTCAGGCGGCGCGGGTGACGGCGTCGCGAACTAGCTTCTTACGGGTGACGCTGTGGCGGCCGTCGACGCTCACCGGTACGTCGCCGTCGAGAGTGGTGCGGCGTACGACACGGGCGCTGTCGCCATAGTCGTTGACGGCGTAATGCTGGGTGGCACGGTTGTCCCAAATGGCGACGTCGTTCGCTCGCCAGCGCCAGCGCACCGTGTTTTCGATGCGCAGGACATGAGATTGGAGGAGGGCGTAGAGCTGCTCGGAATCGCTCTTCGAATAGCCGACGAAACGCTGCACGAAGGAGCCGAGTATGAGTGAGCGCTCGCCGGTTTCCGGATGGACGCGCACCACGGGATGGTCGGTCTCGTAGACGGTGGAAGCAAAGACCTCTTCATAGTGGCGGCGATCGGCCTCGCTCGCATGCGGGCGCTGTGCGGCATAGTCATAGGCATTGCTGTGGGTTGCCCACAGCTGTTCGGCGGTCGCCTTGAGTGCCGGTGGCAGGCTGTCGTAGGCGGCCACTGTGTTGGACCAAACCGTATCACCGCCGACCTCGGGAATAGTCACACCGCGCAGGATCGAGATTTTGGGATAGGCGTCGACGAAGGTAACGTCTGTGTGCCAGGCATCGGCGCGGCCACCACGCGACGAATCAAGTTCAAGGATCGAGGTCGTGCCGTTGCGTACATGCTCGGTTGGATGTGGAACAAGATTGCCGAGGCGCTTGGAAAAGCGCTCCTGCTCGATATCGGTGAGCTGATCCTGGTCGCGAAAGAAGATCACCTTATGCTGCAGAAGCGATGCATTGATGGCTGCTATCGTCTCGTCGGAAAGGTCGCCCGAAAGCTTGATGTCGGCGATCTCGGCGCCGATCCGCGCGGCAACCGGTTTGATCGTCAGCGCGGATAGGGTAGGGCGAGGTTGGGTTGATGTGGTCATGAGGGACTGCTCCTTGGTTGGGCCGCCGGCGTGGCTCGGCCCTTTGCCGGTTGGTTGATCGGGACTTCGATTATTCGGCCGCCTGGCTGCCGGGTTCGCGGTGAGGGGCCGATGAGCGGGATGCTTCAGGCCGAGGTTCTCGCGAAGGGTGCGGCCCTCATATTCGGTGCGGAACAGGCCGCGGCGGCGCAGCTCCGGGATGACCAGCTCAATGAAATCGTCGAGCCCGCCGGGCACGGTCGGCGGCATGATGTTGAAGCCGTCGGCGCCGCCCTTATTAAAGCGCTCTTCGAGTTCGTTCGCGATGGTCTCGGCCGTCCCGACGAGCTGCCAATGGCCGCGCGCACCGGCGATGGTCTCGTAGAGCTGACGGATGGTGAGATTTTCCCGCCGGGCTAGATCGATGATCAATTGCTGGCGGCTCTTGCCGCGCTCGGTCTCGCTCAGGTCCGGCAGCGGCCCGTCGAGCGGATAGGCGGAAAGATCGACACCACCGGAGAGGTTCGACAGCAGCTCCAGCCCGACGTCGGGATGGATCAGCGACTGGATCTGCTCGAATTTTTCGCGGGCCTCGGTTTCGCTTCGCCCGACCACTGGAAAGACGCCCGGCATGATCTTCAAATCATCGGGATGGCGGCCATACTTCTCAAGCCGTCCCTTGAGGTCGGCATAGAAGCTCTGCGCCTCCGGGAGCGTTCGCTGCGCCGTGAAGACGACCTCCGCGGTGCGGGCCGCCAACTCCTTGCCCGCCTCGGAAGAGCCGGCCTGGACGACGACCGGGTGACCCTGCGGCGAGCGCGAGACCGTCAGCGGTCCGCGCACCCGGAAATGGCGTCCGCGGTAACCCAGGATATGCATTTTCTCCGGGTCGAAGAAGAGGCCGCTTTCTTTGTCTCGCAGGAAGGCGTCATCCTCCCAGCTGTTCCATAGGCCGAGCACAACATCAGCGAATTCTTCCGCCCGTGCGTAGCGGTCCTGATGGGCGAACTGGCTGATATTGCCAAAATTCTCCAATTCGAGCGGATTGGACGAGGTCACGAGGTTCCAGCCGGCCCTGCCGGCGCTGATCTGATCGAGCGAGGCGAATTTGCGGGCCAGGTTAAACGGCTCATTGAACGTGGTGGAGGCTGTTGCCACCAGGCCGATGCGCTCCGTCACCATGGTAAGCGCCGACAGGAGCGTCAGAGGCTCGAAGCCGACGGCCCATTCGTCGGTCCGGGAGAGGGATTTGAGATCATCCGTATGGGCCGCGACTCCATCCGCCAGGAAGATCAGGTCGAACTTCGCGCCGTTCTGCCGCTTGGGCAAATGCGATGCGCTGCCTGAGGCTCGTCGTCGCATCCGCGGCGGTGTGCGGGTGGCCGTTAGCCCTCCGAGAGCCTGGGGCGTTTGCGGAACCATGCAGGCACGTTTTCCGCCCGTGGATTCAGCTCGGGCCGAGGGCATGCCGCAAATTTCCTAGTTCCGAAAGCAGCCGTTGCCCAGCGGCTTGGAGTGTTTTGACTGTTTGTTCAGCTTCGTTCTCTTCGATAACAAGGACCGTACGTTGCGGCTGCTTTGATCGGAAGGCAAGCGTCCGCAAGACGAGCAACCAACCCCCTCGTTGGTCGAGCACGACTTTGCCGACACCGTGGCTCAGCGACGTGCGCAGGCCCTCATGGGTGCGGAAGGCCGATAGTGCTGCTGCCGATGCCTTTCCTTCCAAAGAGAAAGCTCCGGCTGGGCCGATCAAAGTTGCCAATTCTTCGAACCGTTGCCCGACCAGATGGGGCAGTTTCACGACAGTGCCTCGCTGTGTGATATTCGCTAGCACCAAAAGCGTCTCACTAACGGCTGCCTCGCTTCGCGCAAATAGATCGAGGCAACGCCCACGCCAAGCGTTTGCGGCCATGTGAGCCCGAGGCCACCGGGCGTCGTCGACAGTAGGGATAGGGCTCGTTTCGGTATCCATATGGGAACGGATGGTAGCAGCCGAAACTTACCAACACGTTGGCCGTGAGAGCACGGGGATGCATCATTGTGTCGACATACGCTCTCCCAAATGCATCGCCGGCAACGCCTCGATCGGGGTGCCGCAGCGCATGGCGTTCGGCAAGATCGAGCGGTTGCTGACGATCGAACCCATCCGTTCACACCGATACGGCTTGATTTCACCTGTTATTTTAGAGCTCTAAAACTCTTATGCAACTTTAAGTTGCAATCTGGACGGGAGCGGTTGCTAGGTCGCCGGTCTGCAGGCGCTACGCCCATTCGAAGTCCAGCAACGCACAATGTAGGCGGCCAGGAGGCGCATCACGGCGGAGATGGCCTTCTTGCCGTTTCGTGGGCGGTGTCTTGCAATGCTGGGGCGATCTCCCAACCCGCAGAGTCGATGATGACAATGACATCGGGAGAAAAAGCGTCGTTGCTGAGAGGAACTCTTTCCACCGCCTTGCCATGATCGACTTTCTGCCAATGACCGGCGCGCGGTCTGGCGATATCATGATAATCGCAGGCCCGCGCGACATGCTGGTCGCGGATGCCGAACTCGCGCGCGATCTCCGTCATAGGCCTCGACCAGACCAGTTCGTAAAGCGCAGTACGGCTCATCTTCAGCATGTCATGTTTCCTCTGGATCGCGGACCGGCAGCAGCAGAATGTTGCCATGTCGATCTGACGGGTTCGCAATTTTTCATGCGCTACGGCCTTTCATCAGATGACGCTCGCTGCTTCTGTGAGGGTGCGATCACGCTCGAAGCCGCTTCCCTCGCATCGCGGCAGTTGTCTCGCGCAAAAACATCGGGCTCGAAATCAAACTTCCCCCTCGTCATAGGTCAAGGGGTGGCTATGCTGCCAGGGCGATCCCCACTCACGATTCACGATTGTGGGCTCCCGAAATACGATGTCTTGATCGACCGGGATGTTGAGCCTGTAGCCGGGCCGGGTTTCGAGCCTTGGCTGCACATCGATGTTCGTGTTCGCTCCGCAATCCGGCCGAAGCTTTCCGCGCCTTGCCAGATCGAGGCGAAGGGAGTTGAGCTGGTCGGCGAAGGCGCGCGGGGCCCCCTCCATCCAATTGCTTTAATCGCCAATACCGACGGTCATCGGCGAATCGCGGCATCGGCTCTTCTCTGGCCCTGGTATTTCCAGAGGTGAACGGCTTCTGCTGTCCGTATACACCACCTCCCTTCGCCTTGACCCCTCCCCTTGTGAACTTCCAATACCAGCAAAAGCCCCTTGCCGGCGTTTGCCTCACAACAATCCCTAGTATAGTGTCAAGGGGGTATCTGACGACAGCCCGGGGTGGGCGGCGTTGACGAACATCGCCGCACAACCCGAAGTGACGACGTTGGCCGCCTCCAAAGTCACCGCTTCGTACGCCCAGCTTGATCGCAACTTGATCTAAATAGCGCCTGACATTAGCAACGCAAGGAAGGATAGGATGCAAAAGGCGGTTCTTTTTACAACAGCGCTGATGAGCACGTGTGCGCTCGCGATGGCGGCTGACCAGAATGATAAGCAGAGATCTGGGACGGGAAATCCGATGTGGCCTGCTTCGTTGAAATGGGACTGCAACACAGCTGCGAAAATCATCTGTGAGCGTGACGGACGTTGCACGACCACCGAGGACCATGCCGATTTCATCCTGGATTACGACGACAACATCGTCGAGTTCGGCGTGGGTCGCATCAGGATCAAGCGGCACTACCAGCAGACTGTGCAGGACAGCCCCCTGCAACAGGAGGTTAAGGTTGAGTTGGCCGACAATCGTGTTCTCTGGCTGACGGCTGTGGATGCCAGCCGCACCTATTCGGAAGCATGGGTCGGCGCGATGAGCGAGTTGAAAGGCGGCGTGGTACTCATGGAGTCCGAAGGTGTCTATTGTACGCCGAAGAAGTCAGAAAAATAAGCGTAGGAAGCCTGAGCGAGGCTCAGGCGGCATTCTGGTCACTGGCGAAATAGCCGGGTTGCCACAATCTAGATTTCCAGGGCGCAATTTCTTGCCCGGTGCTTCGAAAATCGCTTCTGGCCTTTCACGGTCCTCGGGAGGCCTGATCGTCAAGCGTGCGACAATAAACCCACATCCCGCGGCCGGCCACGTCCACGTCGATTTTCAGATGGCTGGAGCCCGTCACACTGACCGCCGCCATTGATCGCAGATATGACCTTTGTTGAGCTGAAGATTATCATCGGCAATTGGGAGTCTCATCGCATGTTGAGATTGAACCAGCTTTTCCGGCGGATGCCGTTCGCGTCGTCATATTCGATGTACCAGGGCTTTTCGCGCAGCGCTCGCGGGATGGTGTAGAACGTGGATCTGTCTCCTGCAAAAGACCCTCTGCCATTGCTTATCGCCTGGACCTCAGCCGGCACAAGTTTCCCGTCGACTTCAACCTGGACCTGTCGAGATCCAGCGTTATTATTATGGCCGAAACGACCACTCGTGCGAATTGCCGATAACGTGAGCTTGTCCGCCCCGATCTGACACAGGTTCGGCTCGCCGCGCATCCCCCGGCCGATCGGAGTCGGTCCGGCCGGTCGCTTGCCAGCCGGACGGACAATCCTCATACTTGTCGTATCTTGCGGCGCTGGAGTTGGCTTGCGGACATGTCGGCCAGCTAAAGCCAGGATCCTTCATCGCTGCAATCAACCGATGGACGGGCGGATGGCACGAGGGTGTGCCCTGCCAGTCGCCGGACAGACACAGGAGAACCTGACAGCCCCATTCTGATGCCCGTGATTCGGACGGCAAACAGGCGGCGCTTGCGACAGCGGTGGCGCCTATCAAGAGGTATTTGAGCACGGTGCTAGCCCTTGTTCGATGCGATAAATGATACTTTACTATGGATTTCTCGTGCGTAAAAGGGCAGACCGAAAGGCAAGTTCGTGCGAATACACCGATTTATGAAAAGAGATGACCAGGGTGTGGTCGACAATCCGTTGCGCGCCAACATCGCGACGGCGCTGGAGCGCGAAAGAGTCAGGCGCGCCCTGCCCCATATACGTATGGCGGAGCTTTTCCGGAGCGTCGAAGGCGAAGCGCTTGCATACCGAACCTATATTCAGACGATGCGCCAAAAGAACAATGTCACACTGACAACCCTGCAGTTCATGGCAACCGCCCTGCAGGTGTCCATTGCCGAATTACTCGCCGGCGGCAAAAAGCTCCCCGAATGGGCGCGCGAATTGGACGAAACCGCGATCCGCCAGCGTCTTGCCCATATCATTAACACCGAAAGGAAACGGCGCACCATGCTTCGCTATGAGATGGCCGAGTTGATCGGCGTCGCCGAGGCGACGTATATGAAACTGGAGCGTGCAAACGGCAATGTCAGCGTGGACACGATCGCCGCAATCGCCAAGGCGTTGAAACTTGACCCGGCGACCTTCCTCTTTTCCGAGAAAGTTCCCGCGCCCGGATGACCTTCGCCTTCTCGTGGCAGGACTGACGCGCAGGCGCTGCATTCGGAACGATCGCCAGCAGTGCCAACCAGCGGCATAAGCGACCGTGATTTCGCGACCCGTGGCAACTGCGACGAAGCTTGTGCTTCGGCCCGTTCTGTAGGGGCTCGCCTTGTTGGGGAGCAGCGGATGACCGTTGCAGCCAAGGAAACCTAACAGCGCCACGAAAGTCGTGGAGGAGCCCGATCTCCGACCGTAACTGAACCGCGTCCTCGACCTGCGAAGCGGTGGCGCCGCGGACACTAATTGAACCCGATGGGACGCCCGGCGAGGTCAGGATGAAAGTGCGGTGCGGCGAATGGCGAGAGCTGGGGGCTTATGGCGAACCGCGCGGCGAGCCTGTCCATTTTCGCGCTTTCCCAAGGATCGACCCGTAGACTGTGGCAGTGGTCGAAGGTACAGGGATTCTGACCTGGACGATCGTTCCGTGGCCGAGAGCACTGCTGACGATGAGCTTTCCTCTGAGGGTCGATACCATTTGAGAACACGCAGTCAGCCCCAGACCGGTGTGATTTCCCGCCCGCGTGGAAAAGAAAGGGGCAGTTGCTTTCTCAGCAATCGCGGGCGCCATGCCTGCACCTTTATCGGCGACTTCGAGGACCAAGTAGTTACGCCGCAGGAAGCGCCGTCGCTTGACAGTCGCCGAGACGAAGATTCCTGGGTTTTCGATGCCGGACAGGGCAGCCAGAGCATTGTCTATCAGCTCATTGACCAGCAGCCGGAATGGCGTTGCCGGAACCGGTTGAACGCGCGCCGCGGCATCGGCCAAGAGCCGAAAAATACCAGGCCGATCTTTTGCGAGGTCTTCGAGCAATTGGCCAAGCGGGACGGTGGGGGAATTTTGAGGGACGTAGGCGATTTGAAGCAAGCTGTCGGTAATTGTTTCAAGCTCGGCCGCAGCCCCTCGCGCTGCCTTGATTATTTCATCGCTTAGCGGCTTGTCGGGTCGGGCGCGATCGAGGAATAGCCGCAAGGCCGTGACACGGGAACGCGTCATGTGCGCGAAGAGTGAGGCGAACGAGCGCATATGCTGGTCGCGGCGTCGCACGAAGGCATAACGCTGGGAGACAATGAGATAAAGCGTAGCTCCCAAGCCCAGTGCAATCGCGAAGATGAACCAGTTGCGCGAAGCGGCAATGTCAATGCTGGCGGTCTGCTGCAAGGTCATGCTGTGATCGACGGTCGCGCTTGAAATCTCGTACATGGACTGCTCCAGTTTCGACATGTCGTCGATCGCTCGAGAATAGTCCGTGCGACTCTGTACGATCGGCGCGATTTTTTGCTCCAGCGTCTGGCGGATTGTGTTTAAAAGCTCGGTTTCGTGATCGGGAAAAAAGCGACGTAGGTAGGGAAGGTTCTCCAGCTGCGCAACGTTAACGCTTACCAGCGCCATCTGCCGATCTATATCCGGATCAAGCTTGCCGGTTTCGTCGGCCAGTCGCAGATACCCGTACACCCGCAAAAGTCGTTCGCGAATCTGGGCTGCGCGCCACTGGATCTCGTACGTCTGATTGAGGATGGCATCTGTCTCCTGCCGATAGCGGTTTGACTGGACGAATGTCCAGCCGCTCAGGCTGAGCGCCATGGCCATGCCGAGATACGGCAAAGCAGCGAATAGGCGGCCGCTCAGAGACTTCATTGTGCTGAACGCAGGATGACCGGAAAAAAGACCCAGATCGAATTCCTTGCGGGGACATATGAGGCCGGCAACTGGTCAAAAGGCCAAACGATGAAGATAGGGCCTTTCTCGGTCATACTGATTGGCCGGAAATCTTTACCGGGGGAGCAAGTCGACCCGTCTTTGTCGCTGCATTTGCGTTCAATCGCCAGTATCGGCTTGTAGGACCGGATTTCGTCCATGTGAATTTCGGAAACGAAGTCGTCGTAAGCGATGATTTTAAGATCCGCCGCGTCGGCCAGGCCAGTTCGCTTAAGGACCGATTCAAGCAGAGGGCCCCGGTACACGATGGTTTCGTGTTCGTGTGTCCAGGGCGTGCGTGTGTCATAGGTCTGTTGCTCGAAGTCGGATTGCAGTTGCTGCACAGTGAAAACGGCGATGGTCTTGCCGGAGGCATCTTCGATCCGCAGTTTGTTGGGATCGCCCGGCATGTCCTCGGCGGCACTGGCAAGCGGAAGAGCAACCGCAAGGATAAAGGCAAGCATACTACGCAACATCTTCTGCGTCCTCATATTCGCGGGGTCCATCGTTCTTGGCGAAGAGCACGCAAGGGCCGCGAGAGCCACGCGGATCGTAAGCAAAACCTTTGGCGGAAAGAGCCAGGGTGATGTGGCGGATGCCCTCAAGGCCATAGAGATGATCGTGCAATTCAAGGAAAATACGCTCGATGCCGGGCAGCGACGCATGCTGCAGAAGTTCTTTTTCAGCACCTTCTATGTCCATCACGAGGACATTGATCTCATGGCGCGCGATGAAGCGATCGACGTCTGCCGAGACGATCAGCAGCTCCCGTTCATATGGTCCCTGATTTCTTTCCACGGAGGACATCCAGAGGTCTTCCCTAACGTAAAACGTAAAAGCGCGGGGTGGCCCTGCCGTGAGGATGCCTTGCGAAAACCTGACGTTTTCGAGGTCGTTGGCGGCAATGACGCGCTCGGCGAGAGCTGCTGTTGCCGGGTTCGCTTCAAAGGCCCACACCTTCACTTCCGGGATCTTTGCGATAAGGGCGGTGATGATGCCAATGCCGGAACCGAGCTCCAGTACGCGATCGCGCTGCTTGACGGCCTTCGATATCCATTTCGCCTCTTTCGCCTCGTAGGTCTGACTGTGAAGCGCCTGCCAGATGACGGGGGAAACCTCCTGTGGTTCGACGGGGACCTTGATGCCATGAACGGTCAACGACACCATCGGATCAAAGCCCCCGCGGTAGTGGGTGGCCTTGCCTCATGAGTTTTGCGCGGGCCTGTTTGAAGTATCTCTCGGCCGACCCGGCATCGATACCGAACCGGTCAGCCATGTACGCAAAGATCTCCTTCCGTTTCACGCCAGTTGCGCGGTGCGCCATCAAGTCGATGATTTCCTGCTCACGCGGGGTAAGCACCGAATAGCGGTAGTCGGGCTTTGTCATGGCGACGCGCGAGAGGCGCAACGCGAACCCTTTCGTGGAAATATCGTCCAGCACATCGCTGAATACGCCTGGAGGAAGGCCGGTCTTGCCAAGGTAGGCGGCCGCACCGATCTGCCGGAATTCTTCGGCCTCGAAACCGTTGTCAGTGCCGGTGACGACAACATGGATCGCGCTCGGTGAGGCTTCCACTATCTTGTCGACGACAGCAATGCGGTCAGCCTGCGAGGTTGGGTCGAAGCCGGGCAGACCGGGATCGATAACGACGAGGTCGAAGTTGTTGTTCTGAAGCTCGCCGGCCGCAATTTCTAGCGTTTCGGCGCCCAGGACACTACAATCTTCGAAGCTCGCTTGGACTTCGTTCATTAGCGCCAGCCGCATGAGCGTCTGATCTTCGATCACGAGTGCACGAAACATTGAAGCTAATCCCTCCACGCAGACGCCCCTCGCCCAGTGTTCGGAATTGTTCGGCCGAAAATCGGGATGGTCTCATCCCTATTAAATTCTACCTCGAAATGTATCAGTGCCGGACGGTTGTGCGCTGGGAGTAGGACGATGCCTATTCAGCTGATGTGTAGCAACGGGGAGATAACGAAGGCGGATGGGATCGCGAATCTCATCGCTGCACATCGTCGGAGCGTGGCAATGGTCGAGCGCCTCGGCAAGCGGCTGATGGAGGCCGAGGAGGTGGACGCGACCCTGATCGCCCGCCGGCTGGACGCAGTCATGGCGGAAGAAGCCGCCATGCGCCGGCGTGCCGCCTCCGCGCCCGTGGCCAATGTTGCGGAAATGAAAATGAAGGCGGCTCACTTCAGACAGTTGATGGGCCACAACTGGTGCGAAGTTGATATTGAAGATCTGCACGAGCTGCTACGATCCTTCACGACGTTTCAAGCTTAGGAAAACATCGCTGAAAACCACGCCGCCACGATGTTCCAGGCGGCATAGAGTCCTGCGGGCACCAAGATGATCGCGATGAAGGCGACAGCGTCGCCGATCGCGCCATCCGTGCGGCCCTCTACCGGATAATAATATTTGTGTGTTTCGTCGTTGCGGTTCATTGTTTTGTCCTCGCAGCGTGTTTCAGCAGCAATCGAACTGGATGCTGGAACGCTGTGTTCCATAAACCTGTGCGCTTCCTCTTAGCGTTGACTTCCGCGACGAGGTAGCTGCCATTGAGCGCCTCGCCCTTTGTTGTTGTTGCGGCAAAAGCGTACCCCGTCGAGATGAGAGCCGTGCCGACATCGATTGTCGCGCCAGCCAACTCTGCCGCGCACACGACAAAGACAGCCTTGTCGAGCGCGTAGCCCATTGGCTGGCACGTAACTTCCGCGTCGCCAAACAGGGCGGCCAAGTGTGCCAGGGACGCGTTTCCGCAATCGATTTTGTGGCCGTCCGGCCCTTCGGCAGTCGTTCCTCTAAGACACGACTGGACGCCATAGAGGCGGAAGACGCGGTCTCCGTCGCTCCAGGTGTCGCCCGTAAGCAGTTGAACCGACCTAGACACGGTAAACGGCGCCGGCGCAGTAGAGGCGTCGGCATCCTGAGCTAGCGTCGGTGAGCACACAGCCAAGACGACAAGAAGGGCGAAACTAGTTCGCTTCATTTTGAAACCTTTTGCCCAGGTCGGAGGAACGCTCCAGATCGGGGCGCAACGATTTTCCGTCCTTGTTGCGCCCTATCTCCGCCATGTTGAAAAACACCATTTCATCGTCGTCATAGGCAACGATGTAGGGATCGTTTGCATCGCCCGCGCCAACAAGGGAGAAACACGACACCGCGTCGGACTCTCCCTGCTTGCTTTGCAGCACCAGCGTCTTGCAAAGAACGACGGACGCACGATTGTTGTAGATCGCGCCTTCATAGTCCCGCGCCGCCTTCGTGCAGTCCCATTCCTCCGTCTTGTACGTGATTTTCTGTTGTGGGCAGGCCGTCAGGCCGCGCAACCGATACGTTACGCCGTTGATGATGCGTTCGGTCGCCGAAGGCACCTCAATTGGCGAGGTCACGGCGGTCACGTCGCGCTGATAGAGTTCGCCCTTTGCGTCATAACGCTCATAGACGAAAACCTTCACAGCCGGCTTGGCGAACTGAAGCATGTAGTCTGTTGTCGGTTGGTCGAATGCGCTCGCGGCGTTCGCGCGGCCAGCATGGGTGACGGCGCTGCAGAGCAGCACGGCTGTGAGTAAAACCGCCCGTTTCATCGAAATCCGTCCTCGACCATTGCTACCGCATTGACACTTTACTAGGGCTTCGTGTAACCCTAGTAAAGTGTCAATTTTCGGCAACATTATGAACACTCGCCTCCTCCTGCTGCTTTCCGTTTGCGGTGCCATGACGCCGCTCGGTGTGCGCGCGCAGGACATGGCATCAGAGCGCGTTGAGGTCGCATTTGCAACGCCGGCACAGGCGCTCCTGACGGCCGAAAGAA
Organism: Mesorhizobium sp. M1A.F.Ca.ET.072.01.1.1; assembly: GCF_004023325.1. Classification (NCBI taxonomy): domain Bacteria; kingdom Pseudomonadati; phylum Pseudomonadota; class Alphaproteobacteria; order Hyphomicrobiales; family Phyllobacteriaceae; genus Mesorhizobium; species Mesorhizobium sp. M1A.F.Ca.ET.072.01.1.1. Next base: position 12,271 of record NZ_RZSF01000172.1, read on the forward strand.
AGCCGCCGGGAGTTTGCGAGGTCGCTGACCCCTCGCAAATTGCCCGCCTGGTGCGCTCAATCGCGCAAGATGAGGGGTTCGACGCTGACCTGGCCGAAGCTATCGCGTGGGCCGAAAGCGATCTCGGCGCCAATCAGGGTCCGTCGAGCGCCGGGGCGGTAGGGATCATGCAGCTGATGCCTGGTACGGCATCGGATCTCGGCGTGAGCGACCGGTGCGACGCAGCGGCGAATGTGCGCGCCGCGATTCGCTATCTGAAGTCACTCTATAATGAGTTTCAGGATCCGTTGCTGATGCTGGCCGCTTACAACGCCGGGCTCAGCAAGGTCTATGAGCAGCAAGGCATTCCGGTGAATCCGGAAACGGCGGAATACGTCGTTAAAATTCTGAACCGCTGGAAGCTCGGCGGCGTTCTCAAAAAGTCCGCACCGACCAAATCCGCAGACCGAGCGGCGGCTACGTCTTCGGCAGGCGAGGACTCATGGCAAGACGGCCATGTCATCGATTTTGGCAACTGAAAAGGAGCTTAGGGTGGATTACAGGAGCGCAGGCAAATTCGCACTGAAACTGGCCCTGGCGGCAACGTTGGGGATAGCGCTCGCGCCGGCTAGCGCCTACGCGCAGTCGGCCGCGCCCATCGAGGGCGTGCTTGAATGGTTCGTCGGCGTTCTACAAGGCAGCATAGCGCGATCATTCGCCATTATTGCCGTCTGTTTCCTCGGCTTCTTAGCGATGACCGGGCGACTGGCATGGATGATGGCCTTTTCCATCATTATCGGCATCGCACTGATCTTTGGCGCGGCGCAGCTTGTGGATTCGGTCCGCGCGACCGCTGGGGGCGGCTGACGAGATGGATGACGAGGAAGTCTATGTCGAGCCGGTCTGCCTGCCTCTGACACGCCCTCCGATGAAATGGGGCGTGCGGTACGAGGTCTTTGCGTTGAACGGCATCCTGGCTGTGATCGGCTTTATCGCGACGAGCAGCTTCGTGCTCGGCCTGGGTGTATTTGGTTTGACACACCTGGTCAGTGCCTATCTGTGCCAACGCGATCCTTACATCTTCCACATTTTCGAACGGCGCGTCTCCAAACGCGGAGCGGTGGCGAACCTCGCTTTCTGGGGCGCGAGGAGCTACTCGCCATGAGTGTCGACGCCGACCTAAAATTTGGCCGTGAACGTCGCCGCGAAAAGCTTGCTGCGATGCACATTCCGCACCTTCGCCATGTCGATGACAATTTGATTGCGACGAAGAGCGGCTTTCTGGTCGGGGTTATCCAACTCAGCGGTCTGCCGTTTCAGACGATGGACCAGGCCGAGTTGAACAGCCGCATGTTCAACCGGAACACGAAGTTCCGCAATCTGTCGACGTCACGATTTGCGGCCCACACCACGATCATCCGTCGCCATGTCACGCCGCAGATCGAGGGCGATTTTGACAATCCCTTCGTGGCCGAGCTCGACGCCCGCTACATGGACGAGCTTCGGGCGAAAAACCTTTTCGTCAACGAGGCCTATCTGACGCTCATACGACGGCCGATGGTCGGGCGTGTGGGATGGGTGGATAAGGCGCTCAATGCGTTTCGCATTACGACCGCCGGCGAAGAGACGCGCGACGAGGCGATTGCCGAGTTGCATGA
>NZ_RZSF01000173.1:0-13818 GCF_004023325.1 Mesorhizobium sp. M1A.F.Ca.ET.072.01.1.1
GGCATGGGGCGGGTCTCCTCGAACGCCAGCAAGTCGGGGAACGCTAGGAAGTCGGGTCCCCGGCAGCGAAAGTCAAGGCGGGTTTTTCCACTGCCGCCAACCAGCCGCAGCGAGACGAGGACGGTCGAGCCTAACGCGACAGCGCAATCGCGGCATGGCTCATGGTAACGCTGGCCGGCTCGATCGCCTGCATCGCTTGGCAATCGCCGATCTCGGCCATGATGCGCTGAGCCGCGGACTGAGCCTGCTCGAGGCTTTGCCAGCGCACGATGTCGACCCAGCTTCCGTCGTCGCGCTCGCCGAGATGGCGGCTGAGAAAACCGGGCTGGTGCGCCAGCCAGTCGGTGACGACGCCATTTTGGGCAACAAAATCAGCCGCAGCATCCGGCTTGAGGCGGAAGGTCACGATCTCCAGCGTCTCGGTCATGCAATCCTCCATGCGATTTTCCAAGTTTATCCCATTGCGCGGCAGGAATCCGCCAGGGGACTTCAAAAATCGGGCCAAGGCCGCTTCTCCCGTGCCCTCGCTTGCGAAGCCTTGCTGTTTTAGCTAAGGAGGCCGCGCATTTCCGCGGCTCGGCTGGTCCGGGCGCAGTTTCCGTTTTCCGGCCCCAAGCCGGCTTCAGTCAAAGGCATCTCGCTTCCATGGCGCGCATCGTGATGAAATTCGGCGGAACTTCGGTCGCCGACATCGCCCGCATCCGCAATGTGGCGCGCCATGTCAAACGCGAGGTCGATGCCGGCCATGAGGTCGCCGTGGTGGTTTCGGCCATGGCCGGCAAGACCAACGAGCTGGTCGGCTGGACGCGCGAGGCCTCGCCCATGCACGACGCGCGCGAATATGACGCCGTTGTCGCCTCCGGTGAGCAGGTCACGGCCGGCCTGTTGGCGATAACCCTGCAGAACATGGGTGTCCATGCCCGTTCCTGGCAGGGCTGGCAGATCCCGATCAAGACCGACAACGCCCATGGCGCGGCGCGCATCCTCGACATCGACGGCGCGTTCCTGATCAAGCGCTTCGGCGAGAGCCAGGTGGCGGTCATCGCCGGTTTCCAGGGCATCGGCCCGGACAACCGCATCTCGACCCTCGGCCGCGGCGGCTCCGACACCAGCGCCGTGGCGATCGCGGCCGCGGTCAAGGCCGACCGTTGCGACATCTACACCGATGTCGACGGCGTCTACACGACTGATCCGCGCATCGAGCCGAAAGCCCGGCGGTTGGCCAAGATTTCGTTCGAGGAAATGCTTGAAATGGCCTCGCTCGGCGCCAAGGTGCTCCAGGTGCGGTCGGTCGAGCTTGCCATGGTGCACAGGGTGCGTACCTTTGTGCGGTCGTCCTTCGACGATCCCGACGCGCCCGGAATGGGGGATTTGCTCAATCCGCCCGGAACGCTCATTTGCGACGAGGAAGAGATCGTGGAACAGCAGGTCGTCACCGGAATTGCCTATGCCAAGGACGAAGCGCAGATCTCGCTGCGCCGCGTCGGCGACCGCCCAGGCGTCGCCGCCGGCATCTTCGGCCCGCTGGCCGAGGCCAACATCAATGTCGATATGATCGTCCAGAACATCTCCGAGGACGGCAAATTCACCGACATGACCTTCACGGTACCGTCGGGCGACATCGACAAGGCGCTGGCCGTGCTCAAGCGGCTGAAGGCCGATGTCGGCTACGACGTCGTGCAGTCGGAAGCCGGCATGTCGAAGGTCTCGGTCATCGGTATCGGCATGCGAAGCCATGCCGGTGTCGCGGCCACCGCCTTCAAGGCGCTGGCCGACAAAGCGATCAATATCCGGGCGATCACCACCTCCGAGATCAAAATCTCGATACTGATCGACGGTCCCTATACGGAACTTGCAGTTCGTACTTTGCATTCCGTCTACGGGCTCGATAAGCAATAGCAAGAACTGAGTCCGCTATTGCGTGAGCGCCGGCCGCGGCAGAAGCTGCGGCGGGCAATGTGCCCATTGGAGAAGAAGCCGCGATGCGTGACATGGCCGGTGGCCCGCGCGTTTTGCTGAGACGGCTCCGCGAGCTCATGCAGGAGCCGCTGGAGCCGCAGGAGCGGCTCGACCGCATCGTGCGCGACATCGCCTCCAACATGGTCGCCGAGGTGTGCTCGCTCTATGTGCTGCGCGCCGATTCGGTGCTGGAGCTCTACGCCACCGAAGGTCTGAACCCCACCGCCGTCCATTTGGCGCAGTTGAGGCTCGGGCAAGGCCTTGTCGGCACCATCGCCGCCAGCGCGCGGCCGCTCAATCTCTCCAACGCGCAGGAGCATCCGGCCTTCGCCTACCTGCCGGAGACGGGCGAAGAGATCTACAATTCCTTCCTCGGCGTGCCGGTGCTGCGGGCAGGGCGCACACTGGGCGTCCTGGTGGTGCAGAACAAGACCATGCGCCACTATCGCGACGACGAGGTCGAGGCGCTGGAGACGACGGCGATGGTGATCGCCGAGATGGTCGCCACCGGCGATCTTGCCCGTCTCACCCGGCCGGGGCTCGAACTTGACCTGCGCCGTCCGGCAAGCTTCACCGGTCTTGCCTTCAACGAAGGCGTCGGGCTTGGCCATGTCGTGCTGCACGAGCCGCGCATCGTCGTCACCAACCTGTTCAACGAGGACAGCGAGGAGGAGGTGCGTCGCCTCGACCGTTCGCTCGGCTCGCTAAGGCTGTCGATCGACGACATGCTCGAGCGCCGCGACGTCGCTTTCGAGGGTGAGCATCGAGAGGTGCTCGAGGCGTATCGCATGTTCGCCAACGACCGCGGCTGGGTGCGCCGGCTGGAAGAGGCGATCCGCAACGGCCTGACTGCGGAAGCGGCCGTCGAGAAGGTGCAGAGCGACATGCGCGCACGCATGCTGCACATGACGGACCCCTATCTGCGCGAGCGCATGAGCGATTTCGACGATCTCGCCAACCGGCTCTTGCGCCAGCTGATGGGGCGCGGTCCGGAGGATGTCGCGGCCTCTCTTCCAAAGGACGCCATCATCGTCGCCCGCTCGATGGGTGCGGCCGAATTGCTCGACTATCCCAGGGACAAGCTGCGCGGCCTGGTGCTGGAGGACGGCGCGGCCACCAGCCATGTCGTCATCGTCGCGCGCGCCATGGGCATTCCGGTCGCAGGCCAGGTCAAGGGCGCCGTCTCCATGGCGGAAAACGGCGATGCCATCATCGTCGACGGCGAGGAAGGCACCATCCACCTGCGGCCGCAGTCCGACCTCGAGGCCGCCTATGCCGAAAAGGTCCGCTTCCGAGCTCGGCGGCAGGAAATCTATCGCGAACTGCGCAAGAAGCCGTCGCTGACCAAGGACGGCGTCCCCGTCGATCTCCTGATGAATGCCGGCCTTGCCGTCGACCTGCCGCAGCTTTCAGAATCGGGAGCGGCCGGCATCGGCCTGTTCCGCACCGAATTGCAGTTCATGGTGGCCTCGACCTTTCCGCGCGCCGAGGCGCAGGAGCGGCTCTATCGCGATGTGCTCGAGGCGGCGCGCGGCAAGCCGGTCACCTTCCGTACCATCGACATCGGCGGCGACAAGGTGCTGCCCTATTTCAAGGGCGCGGTGCAAGAGGAAAACCCGGCACTCGGCTGGCGGGCGATCCGGCTCACCCTCGACCGCCCCGGCCTCCTCAGGACACAGATCCGCGCGCTGCTCAAGGCTTGTGGCGGGCGTGAGCTGAAGCTGATGCTGCCAATGGTGACGGAACTGTCGGAAATCGCGCAGGCGCGCGAGATCATCGACCGCGAAGTCCGGCACCTGTCGCGTTTTGCGCATCATTTGCCGACGAGCCTCAAGCTCGGCGCGATGCTGGAGGTGCCGTCGCTGCTGTTCCAGCTCGACGAATTGATGAAGGCGGTCGACTTCGTCTCGGTCGGTTCCAACGACCTCTTCCAGTTCGTCATGGCAGTGGACCGCGGCAACACGCAGCTTGCCGACCGTTTCGACACGCTGTCGGCGCCGTTCCTGCGCGTGCTGAAGCAGATCGCCGACGCCGGCGCGCGCAACCATACGCCGGTGACGCTGTGCGGCGAGTTGGCGGGCAAGCCAATCTCGGCGATGGCGCTGATCGGCGTCGGCTTCCGCTCGATCTCGATGTCGCCGGCCTCGATCGGTCCGGTCAAGGCGATGCTGACTGAACTGCCGCTGCAGGAGCTGGAAGCCTTCTTCAACGACAATCTGATGGCCCCCGTCCAAGGGACGCCGATGCGGGCGCTGCTGCAAGCCTTTGCCGACGACCGCTCAATTCCGCTCTAGATTCACGTGAGGGCGGTCTGAATGTCGATTTTCTGCGCTTCCGGTGCTCTTGTACCTAAATGTACATTCCGCTCCGGTTCTCGAAATTCGCCAGTTTCGACTCGTCCTGACGTGAAGTCCACCGAAGTCCCAAGCCCATGATCAACCTGCCCCGCGACCGCATGGACCAAGTCGTCAAGCGTTTCGACATGCTCGAAGCGCAGATGTCGGCAGGGCCGTCGGCCGATGCCTATGTCAAAATGGCTTCCGAATATGCCGATATCCAGGAGATGGTGGGCAAGATCCGGGCGCTGCGCGCCGCCGAGCAGGAACAGGCCGACCTCGAGGCGATGCTCGCCGACAAGAACATCGACGCCGAGATGCGGGCGCTGGCCGAGGCCGACCTGCCGGAGGTTAAGGAGCGCATCGAGGTGCTGCAGAAGGATATCCAGATTCTGCTCCTCCCCAAGGATGCCGCCGACGACAGGAACGCCATCCTCGAAATCCGCGCCGGCACCGGCGGCGACGAGGCGGCCCTGTTCGCCGGCGATCTGTTTCGCATGTATGAGCGCTACGCCGCCTCGCGCGGCTGGCGTTTCGAGGTCGTTTCGGCGAGCGAAGGCGAAGTCGGCGGCTACAAGGAAATCATCGCCTCGGTGTCGGGCAAGGGCGTGTTCGCGCAGCTGAAATTCGAATCCGGCGTGCATCGCGTCCAGCGCGTGCCGGAAACCGAGGCCGGCGGCCGCATCCATACCTCGGCGGCGACGGTCGCCGTACTGCCCGAGGCCGAGGAGGTCGATATCGATATCCGGGCAGAGGACATCCGCATCGACACGATGCGCGCGTCCGGCTCCGGCGGGCAGCACGTCAACACCACCGATTCGGCGGTGCGCATCACGCATCTGCCGACGGGCATCATGGTGGTGCAGGCGGAAAAGTCGCAGCACCAGAACCGGGCGCGGGCCATGCAGATTTTACGCGCGCGGCTCTATGACCTGGAGCGCAGCCGCGCGGACGAGGAGCGCTCGTCGTCGCGAAAATCGCAGGTCGGCTCGGGCGATCGCTCGGAGCGCATCCGCACCTACAATTTCCCGCAGGGACGCGTCACCGACCACCGCATCAACCTCACCCTTTACAAGCTCGACCGGGTGATGATGGGCGAGCTCGACGAGGTGATCGACGCGCTGATCGCCGACCATCAGTCGAAGCTGCTCGCCGACATGGGTATTGATGGCTGATCCTTTGCCCTCGGCACTTCGACCGCTGCTGCGCGCGGCGAGGGAGCGGCTCGCTGCCGCCGGCATTGCCGATCCGGCGCTCGATTCCAGGCTGATCGTCGAGCATTTTTCCGAAACCACGCGCACCCAGGCTATCGCGGAGCCGGGCCGAACGGTGGATTCTGCGGCTCTTGCGGCAATCGAGGCGGCCCTGAGGCGTCGCGTCGCAGGTGAGCCGGTGCATCGCATTCTCGGCTATCGCGAGTTCTATGGGCTGCGGCTGTCGCTGTCGCCGGACACGCTGGAGCCGCGCCCCGATACCGAGACGCTGGTCGACGCGATCCTGCCCTTCGCCAAGTCGACGGCCGAAAGGCTTGGCCAGTGCCGTCTTCTCGATCTCGGCACCGGAACCGGTGCAATCGCGCTGGCGCTGCTCAGCGCGATTCCGGCCGCGACCGCGACCGGCGTTGATATTTCGCCCGGCGCGCTGGCGACCGCCACGCGAAACGCCGCGGATCTGGGGCTCGGCGGGCGCTTCAAGGCCTTGCATTCCAACTGGTTCGAAAAAGTTTCGGGCCGATACCATTTAATTGCCGCGAATCCACCCTATATACCCAGTCGAGACATTGGAAATCTGCAGGACGAGGTCCGCGATTTCGATCCACGCCAGGCCCTTGATGGCGGTGTGGACGGGCTGATCCCCTATAGGATCATCGCCGGAGAGGCGGAAGGATTTCTGGAAGCGCAAGGCAAGGTAGCGGTCGAGATCGGCCATACGCAGCAAAGCGAGGTGACCGCGATCTTCGCGGCAGCCGGCTACAGGCTGCCGGAGGCGCGACGCGATCTCGGCGGAAACGACAGGGTTCTGGTGTTTGAGCGTTGAAACCCCTGATGCAGTGCGAAAAAACGCTTGGCAATATTAGGGAATGCAGCTAGGTTCCGGCTTAACCGGATGAGACGAAGCAGGCAGTGCTCTTAGCGATTCGGTTTTCCTTGGAAATAGCTGCCTCCTTGCGCAAACGACGCCCATGCTTCGTGCGGGAATCGTCCGGCAAGTGATGTAACCGGAACAGGATGGCACGTGGCGCCAACGCAATCGATGCGGGCGAACGCCGGTGAAAAAACGAAACGGTCGGCTGCATGAGCGCCACCGTTCGCGACGAGTTTTAGAAAATTCACATGAAGAGAGTCGAATGAGGCCACAACAGCAGAACAGGCGCATGCGCGGTCGCAACAACAATGGCGGCGGTGGCAACAACAACCGCAGGGGCCCAATCCCCTGACGCGCAACTATGAGAGCAACGGTCCGGACGTGAAGATCCGCGGATCGGCTCAGCAGATCGCCGAAAAATATGCCGCACTCGCCCGTGACGCGCAAAGCTCCGGCGACCGGGTGATGGCGGAGAACTATCTCCAGCACGCCGAGCACTACAATCGCATCATCGCGGCCGCGCAGGCGCAGATGCCCATCCAGAACGCCCAGCAGAACCGCGACGACTTCGATGACGACGTCGATGAGGATCGCGACGAGTTCGACACGGTCGGCAACGCAAATGCCGGCGAGTCGCAGGCCGCCGCGAACGGTTCCGGGCCGCAGCCGGTGATCGAAGGCACGCCGGCGGAACTCGCCTACAACCAGGAAAACGGCCGCGACAACAACCGGCGCGACAATAATGGTCGTGACAGACACCGCGACCGCCGCAATGGCGGCTATGGCCAGTACGGTCAGAATGGTCAGCGCGGCGACAATGGTCAGCGAGAGCGCAGCGAACATGGCGGCCAGCAGATCGATCAGAGCCGCCGCAGTGAGGCGCAGGCCAAGCCGGAGGGCTCCGCCGAAGACGGCGTTGCGGCCGAGCAGGCTCCGCTGTTCGACAGCTTCTCGCCTGCGGGCCTTGCCGCCCAGGCCGAGCGCAACGAAGCCGGCACGGACAATGGCGGTGGGCGTCGGCAGAGACGTCCACGTCGCGGTCGCGGCAATGCCGAGCAGGGCCATAGCGCCGAGCAGGGCAATGCCGATGAAAGCAATGCCGGCCGGGCGGACAGCGCCGCCGATGGCGGCAACGTCGCGGACAGCGGCAGCGCGACTGCCGCGACTGCCGCCAAAGAGGCAAATGCAGCGCCGAGCGAGAACGGCGCCGGTGAGCCGGCAGGCGGCGCCGGCGAGCCGGCAGTCGCCGACGCAGATAGCTGACCGCAGGTCTATTTCCAGGCAATTCGAACGGCGGAGAGGTTTCTCCGCCGTTTTTCGTTGTGCGTGCCTAAAGCACGTCGCCTGAATCCGTTTCAGCGCGACGCGCTTTCGTTTCCTTGCATGGCGGTAATTTGTGCGCTAATACTGAACCATATGGTTCAGTATATCAAGACCCGCCTCGATGCTTCATTCGCCGCGCTCTCGGATGCGACCCGACGCGGCGTGCTGGGGCAGCTCGGCCGTGCGGACGCTTCGATCACGGAACTGGCCGAGAAGTTCCACATGACCCTCACGGGCATGAAGAAGCACGTCGGTGTCTTGGAGCAAGCGGGGCTCGTCAGCACGGAAAAGATCGGGCGTGTGCGGACCTGCAAGCTCGGCCTGCGCGGGCTGGAGCAAGAGGCGGCATGGATCGAGAGGTACCGCCAGCTCTGGGACGCACGCTTCGACGGGTTGGACAAGGTGGTCGAGGAACTGAAACGAAAGGAGAAGGTCGATGGACGCAAGCAAAGGGAGTGAGCCACATCGATGCAGAACCGCACGACTGTGGAACGGACGTCGGACCGCGAGCTCGTCGTCACGCGAACCTTCAACGCTCCGGCGCGCATCGTGTTCGAGGCGTGGACCAAGCCTGAGCTGTTCAAGCAGTGGTGGGCGCCGAAGTCGATGGGAATGGTGCTGCGTTCCTGCGAGATGGATGTCCGTGTCGGGGGCAGGTACCGTTTGGCGTTCGGCCACGATGGCTCAAACCTTGACGAGTTCTTCGGCAGGTACATCGAAGTGACACCGCAGTCGCGCCTCGTCTGGACCAATGAGGAAGGCGGTGAGGGTGGACCCGTCACGACGGTGACCTTCGAGGAAAAAGGTGGCAAGACGCTGCTGGTCCTGCACGAGCTCTATCCCTCGAAGGAGGCTCTCGACGCTGCCGGCACCGGTGCGGCGGAGGCGATGGGCGAGACGTTCGGGCAACTGGACGAGCTTCTCGTCACCCTGGGCGCGAGCGGTGGACGATCATGAAGCCGTCGATGTCGCGCGTCACGCAGCCGCAGCATTTAAGCCCTTGTTTTAATGCCTAATATTCGCCCAAAACCGCTGCGCGCTTCGGGCGACCAGGCCCTAGAATATTCTGCGCTGACCGAGATCAGGGCGTCTTGAGAGACCTGAGCTAATACACCATATCTCGGCTGAACAGGACTCGGCTCGAATGAGCGGGTCCGTCACCGCAATCTGATCCGGTGCCGCAAAGCGGGCCGGTGATGGAAGGAGACATACATGAATACGGAGAAATATTCCGAGCGCGTGCGCGGTTTCATCCAGTCCGCGCAGACCATGGCGCTCTCGCGCAACCACCAGCAATTCACTCCCGAACATATGCTCAAGGTGCTCGTCGACGATGACGAGGGCCTTGCCGCGTCTCTGATCGAGCGCGCCGGCGGCAGCATTCGCGACGTGAAGCTCGGCGTCGAGGCGGCGTTGGAGGCTATGCCCAAGGTCGAAGGCGGCAACGGCCAGCTCTATCTCGCCCAGCCGCTTGCCAAGGTGTTTTCGACCGCAGAGGAACTGGCCAAGAAGGCCGGCGACAGCTTCGTCACCGTGGAGCGGCTGCTGCAGGCGCTCGCCATGGAGAAGTCGGCGAAGACCGCCGACATCCTGGCCAAGGCCGGTGTCACCGCGCAGGCGCTGAACCAGGTTATCAACGATGTCCGCAAGGGCCGCACCGCCGATTCGGCCAGTGCCGAGCAGGGCTACGACGCGCTGAAGAAATACGCCCGCGACCTGACCGCGGATGCGCGGGCGGGCAAGCTCGACCCGGTCATCGGCCGCGACGACGAGATCCGCCGCACCATCCAGGTGCTGTCGCGCCGCACCAAGAACAATCCCGTGCTGATCGGCGAGCCCGGCGTCGGCAAGACGGCGATCGCCGAAGGCCTGGCGCTGCGCATCGTCAATGGCGACGTGCCGGAATCGCTGAAGGACAAGCGGCTGATGGCGCTCGACATGGGCGCGCTGATTGCCGGCGCCAAGTATCGCGGCGAGTTCGAGGAGCGGCTGAAGGCCGTGCTGTCGGAAGTCACTTCCGCCGCAGGCGGCATCATTCTGTTCATCGACGAGATGCACACACTGGTCGGTGCCGGCAAGGCCGATGGCGCGATGGACGCGTCGAACCTTTTGAAGCCTGCACTGGCGCGCGGCGAGCTGCACTGCGTCGGTGCGACCACGCTCGACGAATACCGCAAGTATGTCGAGAAGGACGCGGCGCTCGCCCGCCGCTTCCAGCCCGTTTTCGTCGACGAGCCGACGGTCGAGGACACTGTCTCGATCCTGCGCGGCCTGAAGGAGAAATACGAGCAGCACCACAAGGTGCGCATCTCCGATTCGGCGCTGGTTTCGGCCGCGACGCTTTCCAACCGCTACATCGCCGACCGTTTCCTGCCGGACAAGGCGATCGACCTGGTGGACGAAGCCGCATCGCGGTTGAGGATGCAGGTCGATTCCAAGCCCGAGGCGCTGGATGAGATCGACCGCCGCATCATGCAGCTCAAGATCGAACGCGAGGCGCTGAAGGTCGAGAAGGATGACGCCTCGAAGGACCGGCTGACCAAGCTGGAGAAGGATCTGGCCGACCTCGAGGAGCAGTCGACCGAGCTGACCGCCAAGTGGCAGGCCGAAAAGCACAAGCTCGGCCTTGCCGCCGACCTGAAGAAGCAGCTCGACGAGATGCGCAACGAGCTGGCGATTGCCCAGCGCAAGGGCGAGTTCCAGCGCGCCGGCGAGCTTGCCTACGGCAAGATCCCGGAGCTGGAGAAGAAGCTCAAGGAAGCCGAAGCCCAGGACGGTAAGGCCGGCATGGTGGAAGAGGTGGTCACGCCTGACCACGTCGCCCATGTCGTGTCACGCTGGACCGGCATTCCGGTCGACAAGATGCTTGAGGGACAGCGCGAGAAGCTGCTGCGTATGGAGGACGAGATCGGCAAGCGCGTCGTCGGCCAGGGCGAGGCGGTGCAGGCGGTCTCCAAGGCCGTGCGGCGCGCCCGTGCGGGTCTGCAGGATCCGAACCGGCCGATCGGCTCGTTCATGTTCCTGGGTCCGACCGGCGTCGGCAAGACGGAGCTCACCAAGGCGCTCGCCGCCTTCCTGTTCGACGACGAGAGCGCCATGGTGCGCATCGACATGTCGGAGTTCATGGAGAAGCACTCGGTCGCCCGGCTGATCGGCGCGCCTCCCGGCTATGTCGGCTATGAGGAGGGCGGCGCGCTCACCGAAGCGGTGCGGCGCCGGCCCTACCAGGTCGTGCTGTTCGACGAGATCGAGAAGGCGCATCCGGACGTGTTCAACGTGCTGCTCCAGGTGCTCGACGACGGCCGGTTGACCGATGGTCAGGGCCGCACGGTCGACTTCCGCAACACGCTGATCATCATGACCTCCAATCTCGGCGCCGAATATCTGGTCAATCTCCGCGATGACCAGGACGTCGATGCCGTGCGCGACGAGGTGATGGGCGTGGTGAGAGCCTCGTTCCGTCCGGAATTCCTCAACCGCGTCGACGAGGTGATCCTGTTCCACCGGCTGCGCCGCCAGGATATGGATCGCATCGTCGAGATTCAGCTCAAGCGGCTGGAGAACCTGCTTGTCGATCGCAAGATCACGCTGTCGCTCGATCACGATGCGATCGAGTGGCTGGCCGGCAAGGGCTACGATCCGGCCTATGGCGCCAGGCCGCTGAAGCGGGTGATGCAGAAGGAACTGCAGGATCCGCTGGCGGAGAAGATCCTGCTCGGCGAAATCCTCGACGGCTCGACCGTCAAGGTCACCGCCGGTTCCGATCGCCTGAACTTCCGTTCGAAGCAGACGGTGGTGGCGGCTGAAGCCGCCGCCTGAGTCGAGCCGGGGCATGTGACCGGAGCCATTCCAGGAAAAGCGCTTGGCGGTTTTCCGTCCGAATTGCGCAAACAAGGATACGAGGAGCGCGTCGCATCCGGCAGGGGCGGCGCGCTCTTGCTTTTCCACAGCGCCTTGCTGCAGAACCGGGCTTGATTGCGGGTCCCGGAGGGCCGATTCCAATGAAGCTCGAGGACTATAACGGCTTCTGCGCCACGCTGCCCGCCACGACCCATGTCGTGCAGTGGGGCGGGGCTCACGTCTGGAAGGTCGGCGGCAAGGTGTTCGCGATCGGCGGCCATGACCGGGAGGGCGAGGTCTTCGTTACCTTCAAATGCTCCGACATTGCCTTTGACGTGCTGAAGGAACAGCCGGGCTGTCGGCCCGCGCCCTATCTCGCGTCGCGCGGCATGAAATGGATCCAGCGCCAGACAAGCCAAAGCGTGGATGATGCCGCGCTGAAGGACTACCTGCGCGAAAGCCACCGCCTGGTCGTGCCGAAGCTGACGAAACTGGCGCGCAGCGAATTGGGGCTGCACTGACATTCGGTTGGGGACCATGGTGAAACGCCGGAAATCCGCCATCTTCATGCCCGGTTCATATTGGAACCTTAGTTTTGGTAACTGGTTTGCTGGCGAAGGGTTCGCCCAGCAAGACCGAGCCGACCGGAGAGCCTGACCCACATGCTGCGCACGATCTTTTACCTTTCGGCACTTGTGGCCGGGCTGGCGGCTTCCGGCGCGCTCGCAGCGCCGAGTCTGGAAGGCGCGCAGAAGACGGTTCGGCCCGCTCAGCACGGCGCGCTCCTGCTCGCCCAGGACGGCAATATCGACATCTATTACGATGCCAGGGGCAACCGGGTGCTTGTCGATGCCGATACCGGAAAGGTTATTGCCATCCAGCCGCCGCAGACCAGGCTCGATCGCCGGGCGCTGCGCCGTCAGCTGCGGATGCAGGAACTCGGGCGTGCGCCCGTCGAGGACGACGACCGCTATTATCTCGACGATCCCGACGACATGGCCCGCTTCCGCCGCAGGCAGCTGGACGAGAACGGCCGGTATATCCCGCCGCCGGTCGACGACTACGATTCCAACAGCGGCAATTCCGTCGAGGCCTATCCGCCAGCGCCGAACGACGAAGGGTATGCCACAACCTATCCGGAGGCGCCAAGGTCCGACACCATCAAGCGCGAGCCGCTGAACGAAGCATCGATCGAACCGCACCCTGGGCAGGGGGACGTGCTGCAAGTCAATCCGGAGACCCAGGCCTCGCTGCCGCCGGACACGGGCGGCAAGGCCACCGTCGATCCGTCGCTTTCGCTCGGCGTGCGCCAGGACGTGGCCGAACTCCAGGTGCTGCTCGACCGCGCCGGCGCCTCGCCGGGAGTCATCGACGGCCGCTTCGGCTCGAATGTCGACAAGGCCCTGGCCGCCTACAACCAGATCACCGGCAGCAATCTGAAATCGACCGACTCGGCCGCCATCAAGGCGGCGCTCGCCCAGTCGGGGGGCGACGCCTTCGCCTCCTACACGATCACGCCCGAGGACGTGGCCGGACCCTATGTCGCCTCGATCCCGGAAGATTACAGCCAGAAGGCCAAGCTCGACCGCATGGGTTATACCTCGGTCACCGAGGCGCTCGCCGAGCGCTTCCATATGGACGAAGGCTATCTGAAGTCGATCAACAAAGGCCTCGACTTCAACCGTCCCGGGACCATCGTCAAGGTCGCCAATTTCGGCCAGTTGGTGTCGACGCCGGTTGCCCGCATCGTCGCCGACAAGGACAAGAAGGAAGTTTTCGCTTATGACGCGGGCGGCAAGCTGGTCGCAGCCTATCCGGCCACCATCGGTTCGGCCGACACGCCGTCGCCCACCGGCATCCACACCGTGTCGCGCATCGCGCTCGATCCCAATTACACCTATAATCCCAGCATCAATTTCAAGCAGGGCCAGAACGACAAGATCCTGACCATCCCGCCGGGGCCGAACGGTCCGGTCGGCTCGGTCTGGATCGCACTGGACAAGCCGACCTACGGCATCCACGGCACGCCCGATCCTTCCAAGATCGGCAAGACCGAAAGCCACGGCTGCGTGCGCCTGACCAACTGGGATGCGCGAGAGCTCGCCAAGCTGGTGTCGCCGGGCGTGACCGTCGAGTTCGTCGGCGGGTCATCAGTCGATGATTTTGCGCAGCAATGAGCCGCGCAGGGCGGTTGCATAGATCCGCTGCATCACCAGGATGAACCCGCGCTGAGCAGCGGGTGATGAGGCATAGGCTGGCTCTCCCCCTTCTGGAA
>NZ_RZSF01000174.1:0-13810 GCF_004023325.1 Mesorhizobium sp. M1A.F.Ca.ET.072.01.1.1
CCCTGCGCCCGGCTTCGTGCCAGCGGGTGCCGAACTCGCCGCCGCCGCGGATGTTCGCCTCGACACACGTGCCGCCGCGCTCGAGCCACAGCTTGCCCAGCGGGGAGTTGTAGTAGGGCAGGAATGATACGCCGAACCCGCCATAAGCGGAAAGGTGAATCGGAGCATCTCCGTTCCCGTTCGCCGGACCAACCTGCGTATAGGGGATCAGCTCATGATCGATAGAGACTGCCTCGTGGCGCGTGACCACCAGTCCGGATGCATCGAAATTCTCCGGGCTGCGCTTCAGGATTGCTGAAGCGCTGAGAGACGGCGCGGCATTCAGATCGAACAGCAAGAGCTGCGGCGGCGTGATCGGATCCTGAGCACAGATCAGGACCTCTCCATTGGTCTCGTGAACTGCCGCATCGAATGACCAGACGTCGACAGTACCTTCGGCGGGCAGGGTGTTCAGGACTCGGCGCGTCCATTCCTGGTGGCCGGGAGTGAACATCTCGAAACGCGGTGCGAGATTGACGAGGTAAGAGATAATGAGCTTCCCGTCATTCCAGAAGAATGACTGCATGGAGCGCCTTTCCCCTGGTTGAAACAGGGTCTCAAAAAGGCGTCCGCCGGCGAGGAAAGTGGAAAGCGAGATGACGATCAGCGCGTCGGCGGGATGGGTGGTGCCTCCCACCGTCCAGGGCTTGCGCGGCCTTACCGCCAGCCAGTCGCCGAAGACCCGCCACGACGCGTCGCGAGGAAGATCGATCTGCCTCCTCGGCCCGCTCCTATCGCCGATCCAGCTGATCTTCTCGAAGAAGGCCGGCTGCTCGATGAACCAAAGGCGCTCGCTGCGGCCGGTGCGGTCCGAATGACCAGACACTTGGAAGCTTTCGAACCCGGCCTCGAAGATTGCCGGCGTGGTGAGGGGATCCGCGTCACGCTTCCACAGTCGAACTGTGCGCGCATAGCCGGAGCGGGTGGCCATGCCATTACCAAGCGCACTGGAAAGCAGAAGCGTGTCAGGGTCCAGCCAATTAACGTAGCCTTTGGCCTCGGGGAGGTTGAAGCCGTCGGCGACAAAGCTCAGAGAAATCAGGTCGAATTCGCGATGCACGACCGCGTCGCTGCCGCCGCGCGACAGGCGCAGAACGGCTCTTTCCCGTCTCTCCGGCTCGATGGACGCGCCGTCCCAGATCCAGTCCTCTCCGTCGCTAGCCGCGAGAGCATCCAGATCGAGCAGTAGCTCCCATTGGGGATCCGCCTTCATGTAGGCGGCAAGGGTGGTCCGGCGCCACAGTCCGCGTGGATTACCGTCATCTCGCCAGTAATTGTAGAGGTACTGACTACGGCGCGCGATCAGGGGAAGATTGTCGCGATTGTCGAAAATGGCTGTCAGAGCCGCGCGGTCGCGCTCGAACTGCGTTCCACCGAAGTGCTTCAGAGTCCTTGCCGATTGGCCGGCGGCCCAGGCAAGTGCCCGCTCGCCCTCTACATCTTCAAGCCAGACATAGGGATCGTCGTCGGGAGCATCAAGCGTTGGACGGACATCAAATGCGTTCATGTCCGGACAGCCTTCAGAAAGAAGGGATAGAGGCTTCCGTCGGCTCGGGAACGCTCAGTGTCGGTAGCGGCGCCCACATGTTCGAAAAGCGTGATCATTGATGAGTTCTTCCAGTCGGTGCGGCATCGCAGTGCTTTTGCGCATAGGGCCGCAACCTTCGTGCCAACTGGGAAAATCGTTTCGGAACAATGCGATCGCTCTGGAAGCGTTGTGTCACATGTCCGACATCGTCGAGAATCCGACAACGAGTGCTCCTCCTAATCACCGGATCAACCTCCGGCGCCAGTCGTGGACACTGTGCAGAACTCGAGAAGTGAAGCTCATTGGAGTGAACCTGGTTGACGCCCAACATCTTCGCTCTGGAGCGCTTCACGCACACGGATTCATGGCAGACACCATGATGCGATCGATGCTGTTAGAGACCAAGCTGGCTGCGCCTGTGAGTTTCAGCCGCCAGCTGGAAGCAGCGGAGTTCTGAGGAGAAGGGTGGGGGGCCCAAGCCCTGCCGCAATCTTGGCCTGCACCGTCCCCTTGATTGTTGTGGGTCAACGTCTGCCTGCCCGCTGAATTTGGCACGCCTTACACCTACGTCACGACCAAGACCTTCCTGTTGCACTTCGGCCTCGACACACTGCGGGATTTGCCCGATTTCGAGGCGATTGAGGTTGCCGCGCTGCTCAGCAAGGAGAAGCTGCTGGCGGGCGATACTCCCATCGGGCTGGTGAGTGGTGGAGGAGGTGAGGAGCGACACTCCAAGGCCAGGACGGGCTAGCGCAGCAGATACATGGAAGTAATCGCTTGATATGAGCGGTTGAGAGTCGAATCAGGGAACTATGCGATCACTATCGATAAGAGGTGGCAATATCGATCGTGATTGTATCGGGCCACTCTACGGCGAAGGAGGCGGCAACTTGTGTCTCCGACCCGAAACGATTACCTTGCGGCCATTATGAGCAAGCATTTGGCATCCGTCTTGACGACGTGAACGCGCCCTGCAGCGTACAGCTGGACGACGCGGCGCTGGCCGATTGCTTTGCGGATCTCGATTTGGCCAAGCAGCATCCCGCTCATGTCAGCGCCTTTCTCGGCGAGGTCCCTCTCGCCCAGCAAGTCGAGTTCGCAACCGCGCACCACATTCGCGGTCGACGAGATGAAGGCTTTTGCCGCCAAGTTCTCTGCCTGGTCCGGCGAAAGCTATCCGCTCGCCGCATAATGGCTGGACATGATAGCCGACGCCCGTCCCGAATGGCGGCGGCTTTTTCGTATTATATCGACCTGATCGACAAGATGCGGCGGAACAGGGGTCCACGTGCGATGCGGCCAAAGCGGATCCAGCTCTCGAGCGCGACTACGGGGTAGGTGTGGTCGCTGGAGCCGCGGCCGACCTCGACCTCGCGCCAGCCGGTCTTGCCGCGCAGGGTGACCAGCAGCCCTTGCCGTCAAAAATCTCGATCCAGCTGGCGCCATCGCTGTTGTCGTCGCGCATGACGTCGAGACCGACGATCTCGGAGCGCCGCAGGCCGCCGCCACAGCCCAGGAGCAAAATAGCGCGGTCGCGCAGGCCCTGAGGTCGTGGCCGAGCGTGGCGATCATCGCCAGCAGATCGTCGCCAGGACCGCCTCTTTCTGCCGCGGTGGCTTTGCGTGCTTGCGGCGAATGCCGGCAAGAACCTTATAGATATGCCGCTCCGCGCGGTCCAACGGCCGGCCGCGCTGGGTAAAGTTCCAGGCGAGGCCGGAAAGCCGCCGCTCGATGGTCGCAAACTAAAGGGCAGGGGCGCCACGCTTCGGATCGCCGGCGGCGGTGCCCGAGGCACAGGCGCTGATATTGAGCCTGATCACCTTCGAGCCCGGAGGCAGGGGATCGAAGCCAGCGCGCCGGCACCAGGAGGAAAAATGCCGCCAATCCTTGGGGTAGGCGTCGCGCGTGTTCTCCGAGGTGGCGTTGTAGCCCCTCGCGGTCTCGACCAGTTCCTGGACATGCGCCGGGACTCTTTGAGCCGGGTCTCCATCTCCTTGTAGAGCTTGTCAAGCTCGCCATCGACTGGCTTCAGGTCGTCGATTGAACATTGCGTCATCATAGGCTTTGTGCCTTGTTGTAGCAGGCATCGTCCGTTCGCGCGGCGGACACAGACATCACCGTCGCTGAGCCGAGAACGACGGTAAAAGAAAATGCACTCACTGACTTCATAACCAATCTCTTTTGCGGGTGATTTAGAAACGGACGCCGAGCTTGGCGCTGAACCCGTGTGTCTGGGCATCCGAGGCGATCTGTCCCTGATAGGCGATGCCGAACGTCGCGTTCTCGGTGATGTTTACGTCAAGCCCAGCTTCGAGCAGAGCTGCGTTCTTTGCGATCGGCACGCCCTTGATGGCGAAGGAGGAACCGCCAGCAAAGGCAAGAGCGGTATCCGGCCTGACGTCGCCGAAGGCGTGGCGCCAGCCAAGACCGCCGCGCGCGGTAGCAGTCACGGTGCCGAGGGTCAGTACCGTCGACGCACGCAGACCTAGCGTGGTAAACGCCGTGTCGCTCGAGCGATCCCCGCTCGACAAGGCGGCTGCGCCGCCATTCTCGGTGAAGCCATCGGCGTCAAAATTCACATAAGCGAGATTAGCGTAGGGCTCGAAGGAAGCCGAAGCCGTATTGATACGGTAGCCGAGCTCGCCAAAGGCCTGGAACGTGCCGGCGTCGTAATCGGCCGAAAGGCTGTCGGCGAAGCCTGGAAAGACCACGGACCTGCCGGTCTCGATGCTGTGCCAGGTATAGGCAAGGCCGGAACGAAAACCGAGATTGCCGTTCTGCGTGCCGGCAAAAAGACCGAGATGGTAATTCTCGCTCGAGCCCGACGACGCGCGATCGTCCGCCTCCAAGGAGGTATGGCTGTAGCCGCTGATGAGGCCGAGCCGCCAGCTTTCGCCGACAGCCGCGTCACCGCCAGCCAGAAAGCCGCCTGTCGAGTGATCGAGACCGGCGGCATTGCCGTCGCTGTCGAGATGACCCCAGGCGCCGAAGCCACGGCCCCATACGGCGAAATTCTCACTCGTTGCCGGGGCCAGTTCCAGACCACCCAGCCCATAAGTCATCACCGGAACGCTGGAGGCACCGACGCCGTCGAACGCCGCACGGATCCGTTCGCTCGCGGCATCGCGTACAGAATGACTGTCCTCGATGAGGCCGCTATGAATGGAAGCATGAACCTCGCCTGATAGCATATCGAAAGCGTTGCGGGCTTCCGGCGCCGTCAGGAACAGGATGTTGTCCTGGATCGGATTACCGCTTCCAAGCGCCTGAGCCGCTGCGGCGACCGAGCGTTGATTGAAGGTGCTGGCTACATCGGCAAACGCCGTCGATGTGCGGCTGATATCGAGATAGACATTGTTGGCATCGTAGACGAGCTGGAAATCGACGAAGGGCGTCGCGTCTGTCGCCAGAGCCCCCGTCAGCCCGCCATAGGTGCCGCTTACGCCGCCTGCTGCGGAGAGCAGAGTATATCGGGCATCGACCGATAGCGTTCCCTGCCGCAGCAGCTCGATCTGCGCGCCGCTGTCGATCGCCGCTGCTCCGCCAACATCGATGAGATCGGACGACCTTGCGAGGTCGACCTGATAGATCGATCCGGACTGCTGCGCGAAATCGCCCGTGACAGTCAGTGTGGTGACGATCCTGCTCGGATCGGTCGCACTGCCAGGAGCGACCGTGCCGCCCTCGGAAATGGTGACCGCACCGTAGGTGCCGCCGCCTGCGACGACACCGCCGCTGTTTGCGATAGCCGTGCCCCCGATCTGCCCGTCATTCCCGAGAAAGCCGGACGTGGTCGCATCATGGGAAAGCACACCTGTATCGGCAAGCAGCAATCCCGCGCCGGAACCGACCGTCGTCATGCCGGAAAAATTGTTCTTTCCGCTCAGCGTTTGCACGCCACCGGCAACGAATAGTTTGCCGCCCATATTATTGTTATCAACGTCGAGGTCGTTGATGCTGCCGGCGAACGTGTCGTTCGAATCCGTTAGCACCAGGGTACGCTTGCCCAGTTCGACCGTTCCGCTGCCACTCAGGCTACGAATACGGGCATCGTTGTAGGCGTCGGAGATTCCCCAATAGTCGCTGCCATTTCCATGTTCGGAGATATCGAACGTGCCGTCTGCAACGACTTTCGCTGACCGTTGGATGTTGCCGAGCCCCGCAAGCGAGAGATAGGCATCCTGAGCAATATTCGTCTCGCCGGTGTAGGTGTTGACATTCGTCATCCGGACCACCGTCTTTGTATCAAGCGTCAGCGATCCGGAGCCGGAGACGACACCCGCTATGCCGAACCCGCCCTCATTCCCCATGCTCGTCGTGATCCTGCTCAGACCGGTCCCTTCGGGTGCGGATGAATCGGTAGAGAAGTTGCTGGCAGTGACGAAATGTGACGTATAAGCGGTATACTTCTTCTCCAGATCGAAAATGACCGATCTGTTTTTGAAGAAGTCAAGACCGGCAACAAAACTGGTCTGGTCATTGGGTTGTTCCGTCGTGCCGCTGGTGTAGGTGAAGTCGATATTGTCCAGCCTTACCGGATCGCCATCCGTTCCTGCGATTGTAACGCTCGGGATGTTGCCCGATGCGCTTACGATCTCGCGTTGCTCATTTCTCCGAACATTTTTAAGTTTGACGCCCGCATCCTGAAATTGCTTCAGCATCGCATCACTGATCTCCAGACTGCCACCGCCCGGTGTGCCGGTGTCGAGCAATACCGCGGTCTTGTTGGGGTCGGTGATTGGTGGGGCTCCATCCTTAACCGTGTACTGCAGATTGTAGCTGCCTTCGTATTCGGTCGAGGCATTGGCGCCAGAGCCAGGAAAATTCTGATAAGAATCCTGATCTTTTTCCTCGGGTTCTCCCCATGGCATGGCATTAGTATATTGGGCCCGGAGGCTTGGATTGAGGTTGACAATCGTGCAGGGGGAACAGCCAGGCGTTTGGTCGCTCTCGGAATCCGGATTCACATTGGCGGAGACCACGTAGCCAGACCTGGTGACACTGCCCATCATGCCCCAGACACTTGTCTTGCCAAGAAAATCGCCGGCCCCGAATGTACCTGCGAAATCGCCGCCTTCGTCTGCCATCTTGCCAGCGGTCATTTTCGCCCGCTGCTCCTTATCGGCGTGATAAGGTTCTTGGAGATCCTGACCATACATATCTTTAAGTCCATCCGTCACGGATCCCGGCGTGCACTTAAGATTGTTGTCCTTGCAATACGCATGGGTATAGACAAAATCGAGAATGCGAGCAGCCCGGTATTTCTTATCGCTTACAGACGGCCCGTCGATTGTTATCTTTTGATCTGGATCGACATATGTAAATTTATCAATTTCCACGTTCTGAAGCTTATTACCATACGTTCCGTCCCCGTACGTATATACGTAAGGCGTGTCGGCAATCGGGCGGACCCCGGTCACCTCTGACCCGATCTGCGTGTTGAGCTGGTCCGAGCCCGTGTCGAATACGTATCGCTGCGCGTTGCCATTGTTGATCTTGGCCCAGATGCCCAGGCGGTCATGGCCTTCCCCGACATACTCCAGCGGGATCGAAATCGGGTCGTCGGCCAACGCTTCTCCAGTTGGAAATGCTACCAGACCCACCCCGAGAGACACAGCCGGCAGGAATACCGTCGTCATCGCGGTGGTTGCCGCCAGAAAGTTCTTTGTCCTGAAACAAGCCTGCATACCTGGTCCTCGAAAAAGTCTCGCAAACTGATTGTTCATTGGAACGGCCTCCTGAATTGTTTAACGAGACCCTTTATGGCGGCCCTGGCTGACAACAGCCTGAAAGCTGCAAGCGGCCTGCGAGAATGGGGCGATCCTGAATGACGACAGGTGCTGTCAACAATGGATGAGTGCTCGGCCTGAAAGCTGAGCACGCTTTATGCTCAGGCTGCTGACAAGGCCAAAGCAGCGTAAGTGCGGAGTGAAATCCAAGGTCCACATGGGTCGTCGCGCTTCCCGTGCGCCTGGGAAGGCGCCGGCCCGGCCAAGCTTTCCCAGATCGTCCGGATGGCGCACAAGATACCGGTTCAGGTCGATCGAGATGGAGGCCGAGGCGTATGCCAAGGCGGTCGACTGCCTGACGAAAGATCAGAATGCGTCGCTGGCGCTCTACGATTTCCGCCGGCAGCGAGCTCAGCTCCTGCCGGGCATCCGTGTTTACTGGCGACGAGACACAAGATGTGCCCAAATTGCCACCAGACCGTCACCTGCGATGAGTTTCGGCAACTGATTTTGTCCTTTCAATCGTCGCCACTTCCTGGCCGCGGCCAACATGGGCCACTCGAAGGCAGCAGACTGGCGGCTATATGGACGGGCTGTGAGCCCGCACCGGAGACATTGGCGAAATCTACGATCTCTATAGCAACGTCAAGGAGAAGCGCGAGGTGTTGCAGATGTGGTCAAATCACATCGAATGGCTGATCAAGCAGGCTGCGGATGACGCTCTGGCGGCGTAGCTGCTGGCATGGGCGGAAGATGCGGCGCAACAATCGTCAGAGCCTCATCGAATTGGAGATCATGCTTGACCAGCAAATGCGCGGCCAATGCTTCGATGGCCGACCAGTGATCGAGTACTAGCCGGGCCGTGCAATCTTCGATCCGCCCCCAATCGGGGCGGCGCGGCATCAGGAACCGCAACTCACCATAGATTCGCTTGGCATCCGCGTAGTCGCAGCTCCCCTCATTCCCATCGGACGCATTCATCGCCATATCGCGCGGGTCCAGATAGCCTTCGAATGCGGAGTCTGCAAAAGGACCTGCCAGACACGCAACTATCTCCCGGATCGCATCATCGCGTTCCAAACATCGATCCATATCGTCCTCGAAAATCGGCTTTCGCTTCGAGGTGAATCCTTGCGCTGAATAAAAACCCGCGCCTTCGACAACACCACCGCACTCTCCGTCACCGGCGTCGGGGTAAATACTAACACTTGAGAAAGCAGGGAGTTCACGGTCGTCGTCGAACGTCTGACGGTGCAAAACGATGGCGGCCACCGCGTGCCCGGCTTCGTGATGCGCCACAAGCGGCAGATATTGGGAGGCTACATTCATGCGGTGCGGCTCTCAGGTCTAGTTTGCTTTTGCGCATAGGACCGCAATTGTCGTGCCAACTGGGAAAATCGTTTCGGGCAATGCGATCGCTCCGATAGCGTTGCGTCTCCTGTCTGACATTGTTGGGAAGTCGACACGCGCCCGTCGCAATGCGGTCGACCTTCCGCGCGAGTTGGGTGACCCGTGAAGGCGGCCGACCAGGACGATGTTGCGCTGATCGGCGACGAAGGCGCGGCCGGGCGAGATCGCGCATCAGGGGGTGACCGGCGTGTCGGCGAAGTCGAAGTCGTCGATGTCCTTGGCCAGCGGCAACTTGGCGACAGCGAACTGGTATTTGATGGAGCGGGCCTGCTTCTCCGATATCTCGGCCTGCAAGAGATCACCGACAATCCTGGGCGGCTCGTGCCGTCGCTTGATGGCGACGCGCCCATGATCTCGTCATAGGCTCTGCGCATTCCGTAGAGCTTCAGCGCTCCCATCAGTTCCAGTACCTCGGTGCGTTCCATGGCTGTTTGTCCTCCTGAGACTGTCATAGCGGGTGCAGTCGGCGACACTCGTGAGCTAGCTTCAGCGCTTGGGGAATGGAAAGGATCGTGCCCGGCGCCGGATCGCGGCTGCGGGCCAGGATGTTGAGGATCACCGGCGCCGACGATGCACCGTGCTCGATGGCTTCCTGACAGGCGGCCTCGACCGCGCTCAATCCGTCGGTCAGCACCCAGGTGAGGATCAACACCATCTGCCGGTCGACGTCATCAACCGCCTTGAGCTGCGCCGCACCTTCTCCATTGCCGACCGCACGACCCAGCTAAGGAACGGCGCGCGCCGTGTGCCAGGGATCGTAGACGACCTCGTTGCGGCCAAAGGAGCGAACGTGTTCTCCCACGACCACGCCATCCTCTGGCGGATGCGATCCGATCGACATAAGCATGGATCTCGACGGGCCGACCGACGGCACTCGACAGCACCGAGTATTTGTTGTTGTCGAAGCGCACCGTGCAGGTCTTCGACACCGACGGGGGAATGCAGTGGAAGCCGTCGAAGCGACCGGCAGCCGCTCCCGCTGCGGCTTGGCCGCATTCGCCGACAGCAGCCGGTCCCGCGTCTCACGCCGAGCTCCCATGCGGGGATAGGGCTGGTGCTTGCGCTCGTAGCGGAACTCCGTCTGCTCAGAACGCAGGACCTTGCGCACCACCTTGCGCGAGATCTTCAGCTCACGGCAGATCGCCTTGATCGACTTCCCCTGGACCAGCGACAGCCGACGTATCTTTGCAATCGTCTCTAAAACCAACATCCAAAACACAAATGCCTCCGATCAAGCCGGAGGCATCTTGATGACCCCATCGTTAAAGGGTCCCGTTTGGACGAAAATCACCCTTTAAACAGGGTCCCCATTCCACGAAAAATCAATGCACTACCTTCCAAAGCTGCGAGAGATCGCCACCGACCGCTTTGAAGGGGCTTTCGGCGGTCTCGTCAGCGAGGTTGTGGCATGAAGAAACATCAATCCACAGCATTGGGCCGAAGCATGCCACGGGCTCATGCCGCGGGAGAGCGGGAAGATATTCTTGAAAGAAGCGGTCTCCGACATCAATACCGACAGGATGGGCAGCTTTCTCACATCACTTGAGGTCGAGCGTGGCAGTTGCGACCCGCAATGCAAGGCTGGCGGCGATGGATGCCTTTGCGCGGTTCCTGATTTCGGAGCACCCCGAATATTAGGATACGCT
Organism: Mesorhizobium sp. M1A.F.Ca.ET.072.01.1.1; assembly: GCF_004023325.1. Taxonomy (NCBI): domain Bacteria; kingdom Pseudomonadati; phylum Pseudomonadota; class Alphaproteobacteria; order Hyphomicrobiales; family Phyllobacteriaceae; genus Mesorhizobium; species Mesorhizobium sp. M1A.F.Ca.ET.072.01.1.1. The sequence goes on from NZ_RZSF01000174.1 coordinate 10,353, forward strand.
GCAACTGGTGGTGACACTTCCCTTCAAGAGGGCGCGTGGGTGGCACCTGTCGAATATCTCGATGAGCCCGGAAATCAAGAGCGTCCTGGCGCGTATCGTCCGCCGCACGCCTTCTGGACAGCGGGATTACGCTCTGTTTTCGCTGATGTTCAATACGGATGCACGAGTTCAGGGATCCTGAATCTTCGATTGTGACCTTCGTCTGGTATCGCCCTGTCCCGCCGAGCAAAGCAACGACCGCCCCACACTGCTCACCCGGTTCGGTGTTCCATACTTGCTGCGCACACATGGCTGCGGGCGAAGGAACCACCATGGCGGAAAAAAGCATCCATCATCGCCCTTTGCGGGACACGACGGCCATCCACCTCGTCAAGGCGGGTGTTGACATCGCCACCATCAGTCGATGGCCAGGCCACTCGGGCTGAACTAACGATGCGCTACGCCCAGGCCGGTATCGATATGAAGCGGCAAGCGCTCGAACAAGGCTTCCCCGACGTGATGTCATCGGCAAAAGATCAGACGATCATCGCTTTGATGGCTGGATGTTTGGCTGGCTGCACCGCTTGTAGACGCTCAGTTATGTGGAGTTGTATCGCGGGAAGTCGCGCGTCTTGGGCTTTTGCGGTGTCAGCTCCACATCTCTCCGCAGTGCACGTTGTCACTGTTGAAGAGCCGTTTGTTCAATCTTCGTCCTGGCACGGCAAGGGTTGTCGATATTGTGGGCGTCTTGCGCTTGCCGAGCTTGTCCGAAATCCAGCGCCGGATCAGGCGTGAACACTGTTGCGTAGTTCGTCAGCCAGAGCGCGGAGAACGTCGGCGCTTCCTTCCAGCGCCGTAAAAGCGTAGGGATTGAGGAACTGTCGGCCCCAGAACAGATTGCGATCTGTGCCGGATAGCGTAGCTTCCTCGCTGACACGCGGCCAATTCTCCGCAATGCATCGGAGCTGGCCTTCAACAATCGCAAGAGCTTCCGGCGCGCTGAGCAGGAAGTGATGCGCCGCTTCAAGGCAGGACGCTATCCGGCTCATGCGGTTATTGCCGCTGATGAGCATGGCCTGGCTGGCCTCCTGGCCACTGCGGGCCTGCGGACAAATATCGTACGCAGGCGTGAGGGTGAGCTTAGCGCCGTCCCAGAATGCCGCATGGTTGCGGGCATGATCGTCGGTGTTGCCGCAAAGTATGTTGAAGACAATGCGGCTGAACAACTCGCGCAGAGTTTCCGACGGCGCGGTGAATCGGTGGCGAATGATCTCCGCCAAATCCTGGTAGCTGGCGTAACGCGCCATCATCTCATCGAGCGCGAGCATCGTCAGCGCTGAGACCATGGATTTGCGTTGCCAGCCGCCCGTGACCTTGATCCGGTCGAATCGCTCGACGAGCAACACGTCGTTGCCTGCGGCGCGAACGAGCGAGACGGATGCCGCTCTGATGCCGCACAAGGCGGCAAGCCGCATGGCTATGAATTCTCCTTTGACGACGCTGTAAAGGTCGGCAGACGAGGAAAATTTCGCGACATGCTTGACGGCGTCACCCTCGATCAGCGCCTTTGGCCTTGCGCCGCCGATCGAGCTGCCGTGATGCAGCGCCTGATCTAATTCGGGGGTGAGCGGAATACCTTTCTCTACCCGCTCCGCCGATTGGACAAGCTCTTCGAGAGTGGCATTGGCCAGTGCGCGCGGCTCGTAATGCATTGGCGAAAACTGAAAATCGAGCGCGCCGATGCGGTCCGAGCCTGATTCCAGCAAGAACGTCAGTTCTGAAATATCGAGCCGCGCGATTTCATCGCCCTTCACACCGAATTTGCGGTTTAGGATAACCCGTCGTCCCCAGGCATCAGGGGCAGCATCGCGGATGCATCCCGGCATGGTTAGGCCAGGAAGCAAAGGCAATTCGCCTGCCTTCAGGGGCAGTTCCGGGAGATAAAGCGGGATCGCGCTTCCCAGTTCACGAAAGCTCCTGCCATAGTTGAAGCTGACGAGTCCGTCATGGGCATATAGCCGCCCGGCGACAACCGGCGCGGTCTCGCCCGGCAGCCAGACCCAGACATAGGCTTCGTCGTACTTGGGGACCTTAGAACTCATCGACGATCTGCTTGCCGGCCTTGTAGACGTGCTTCGGCAGCAGCGCGATGCGATCGTCCATGCGGCCTGTGAGGGCTGTGATGCCATTGCCGTCGGCATCGAACAGCTTCACACCGACAATGGCAGCAGCTTCGAACATCAGTCCGATTTCGACTTTGGGATCGCCCTTCTCGATGCGCTGCAGGGTGCTGCGTGAAACACCGATTCTCTCGGCTAACTCCTGTGCGGTTAACCGGTGCTGCATCCGGCCAAGCCGGATGGTCTTACCGAAAAGGCCAAGCGCTTCCATCGCGTAGCGCGAATAGGTGCGTTTATACGTTGCCTTCATTCGGGTCTCTGTGACCTATGCATGATCCATATCGCCTTCTTTCGAACTTTATATAGGTAATGTCACAGAGCGACTGCCAAAGTCAAGACTCCGTATCGCAAGCGTTACCCATCCGAACGAGGAAGGCGGATATTGCCGACGGCTCCTGCACAACCGGCCAGCTCTGCGCGTCTCGGGCGAGGCGGAGATCTGGCGCTGGATCGCGGACAGCCTTGAGACGCCTCGCATGAGTCATTCATGGGCGGTCCCTGGTGCGGGGCCGCGGCGCTCGACTGCTGGCCGACATTCTCGGCGGCGGGACCCGCATCCGGCTACACCAGCACTTTTCGACCGCATACGCGCCCAGCTTCTCTCCGAAATCATTGCCAATGAGCGCGAACCTCATGCGATCGCCGAGCTGGCCTGGCGGCGCGGAATCTACGCACGCATCCGTATTCGAGACCGCCCAAGGGAGGCTGACTAGCGTAACGCCCTCCGATCTAAGCGCCTTCCACAAAGCCGCTTTCGCACGCGACGGGCTGCATGTGGCGGTCGTAGGCGACATAGATGCCAAGCCCTGAGAGTAAGGCTCTACCAGCTGTTCGGCGATTTGCCTCAGAAACTGGCGCTTGCCGGCGCGAACCAGTGGTATCGCGAGGGCGAGCACGCCGAGCGCTTTTCCTCCGCCCTCCACTGACCACAGACCCGCACGCAACGAAGCCGCGCTCGATCTTATCGTGGCGTGGCTAGGTGCAATGTTTGCTCTCGCCATCAGGCCGGCTTTCCCGATGGCGTGGTCAACCTGATCTATGCGTCCGAAGGTGATCGCGTGGGCCGTGAACTCTGCACCAATTCCAAAGATCAGCTTTACCGGTTCGAACGAGGTCGGACGGCTGCTGATGCGTCAGTGCTCTGACCAGATCAAGAAGGTCAGCCTTGAAACCGGCGGCAATGCACCTTTCATCATCTTCGATGATGCCGACATTGACGGTGCTGTTGACGGTGCGGTCCAGGCGAAGTTCCGCAATGCCGGCCAGACCTGCGTTTCCGCGAACCGCATTTACGTCCAA
>NZ_RZSF01000175.1:0-13772 GCF_004023325.1 Mesorhizobium sp. M1A.F.Ca.ET.072.01.1.1
GTCCGAGTGCCGCACCAGCGTGCCATACTCGCCGACGATCGACACTCCGGCGCCCGTTACCGTCTGCGCCGAGCCCGCGCCGTCCTTGCCATAGGCCGACGTAACGCTCGCGCCGTCGGCGCCCTGGATGTCGGCGCCTGTCGCATTGCCGTCGCTGCCCGCACCGGTGATGACGTTGCCGTCGATCGACGCGTGTGAGCCCGAAGGCACGGCATCCGTATCCGCAACAGCAGTCGGCGCATCGTCGATGATGTTGATCACGAGGGTGCCGGGAGGCGCGGCATCGCCGTCGGAGTCGGTCACGCCGACCGCGAAGCTCACACTCGTGCCGTCGCCCGAAGTGTTGGTGTTCAGCGTGTAGCTGTAATTGATCGTGCCGGTGCCGGTAGCCGCGTCGAAAGAATAGCTTGCGGTCAGCGAGCCTGTGGCGTCGGTGAAGATCTGCGCCGCGGAGGTCAGCACATGGCCGCCGAGCGTGACTTGCGCCACGCCGTCCCGCGAGGTGAAGCCAATGGTGCCGGAAGTGGTCTCGGAGGTGTTGGAGTTGTTGCCGGAATCGCCGTCGGCGATCTCGCCGGAACCGGCCGGCAATCCGCCGTGTGGCGGCAGGCCGGCTTCGTTGACGCTCGCTTCGCCAATGGTCCCGATCGACGGCGTGGAGTCCGGCTTAAGCAGGGACGGGAACAGTTCACGGTTCTCCGGCTGTCCGAACGCCAATGCCGTTGGCGGCAAAAGTGCCGACAGACCGAAGCCGTCGCCGATCCCGCCAGGCGGCACCGAGAAGTTTCCGCCGGCGCTGCTTGGCGAGCCATTTCCGCCGGCCGAGATCGAGCCGTCGGCGCCGAAGGCGACATCGACATGGCTGGCTTCGAGCGCGGCGATCAGGGCAACGCGCGGCACCTCGACATCGCCGATGATGAAGGTCGGTACGTTGAGCGCGCCGTCCTTGATGACGATCTCGGCGCCGTCCGGCTGCACCAGCACCAGATTGTGCCCGTCGACCTTGATGTCGTCGATCGAGACATTGGCCGGAAGCTTCACGACATTGCCGGCCTCGACGTGATATTCATGCGCAACGTTCGAGGCTGCCGTGTTCGGTGCTGGCGCGTTTCCGGCAGGGGCGTTGGCGGCAGGAGCGTTGCCGTCCGCCGCCGGCTTGGCTGTGCTTTGTGCGTTCTGGGCGTTGCCGTCGCCCTTTGCCGGCGCGCCGCTTCCCACATCGACCGGCACAGGTTCGCCTGCCGCTGGTGCCGTCTGGCCGCCGGAGGCCTGGACGACTTGGACGCCCGAAATGACACCCGAAATCGGCTGTTCGCCGACAGTCGCGTGCTCGTCCGAGAAATTTGAAACGGCGTCGAATTCGATACTGGTCGTCATAGCTCAAGCCCCCTTCGGCATTTCCCGGCAAGAGACATGCGGGGCTCGAACTTTGCAACGTACCTTCAATCTTTTTGATATACTTGAATATGCATGGATTTGCATTTTTTACACTTGGTAAATCGCAACGATATATCCAATTATATATCTTCAGGTGCGCCGCCGAACCGGCTGGGGAGCGCGGCGGCAGTTCGACAAATTCAAGTATAAATTTGAATAAAATTTGAAACAAAGCAGAATAGATTGATTCGCGGAAACTTACCCACCTTCCTTTCCGATAATTTGAGACAAGATCGCTAGCGTCCACAGTCAAAGGTGGGCGTCATGAAAATACAAAAAGCTGCCTCGTCGGCGTCGAGGGTCAAGGTTCTGCTGCTGGCAATCGGCCTGGCCGGTCTGCCGAATGCGTCGTCGGCCAGCGCGATCTCCGTCGCAAGTCCCGCCTCTCAAACGCTACCTGCGCCGGCCGATCTCGGCGGCGTTTCGCTGGCCAGATTGCAGCCATGGCAGCCTGTTGCCGCCTACTCGGTCGGCGGTGCCGCCAGTGCCTATGCGCCTCTCGAAGTCCGCCCGGCGGCAAGTTCTGCGAGTGGAGAGGCTACCCCCGGCGTCGATCCGATCCGGATCGACCCGATCCAGGTTGACCCGATTCAGACTGGGGCGATCATTCCCGGCGTGTTCGGGTCGGTCGCCTTGTCCATGCGCAACTTCCCGGTCGCCGCGCGCTGGGCGCCTGTCTACAAGGCGATTATCGACTGCACGGCCGGAAGTGCCTGCGATCGTGAGAACGCTGCGTTTGGGGAGATCGTCGGCATTGCAGCCAACAAGGCTTTTCGCGACAAGCTGGACTTCGTCAACAGCAGCATCAACCGGCTGATCGCCTATCGCAAGGACAGCGTCGTCTACGGCAAGCTCGACTACTGGGCGAAGCCGTCGGAGATCCTCGAGCATCGCGCCGGCGATTGCGAGGATTTCGCGATCCTGAAGATGGCGGCGCTGTTGCGCGCCGGGATCCCGGCGCAGAGCATGTCGCTCGTCGTGCTGCAGGATCGCCGCCGGAAATTCTTCCACGCGGTGCTGTCGGTGAGCACCGGAAGCGGCACCTTCATCCTGGACAGCCTCAGCAACGTTGTGGCGATGGACCGCGATCTTCCCGATTATGTCCCGCTCTATTCATTCAGCACCGACCGCGCCTGGATCCACGGCACGAAAGCCGGCGCACAGATCGCCGACATCGCCGGTGGTTTCGCGACAGTGGCGCCCGGCGAAGGCGCTTCGCCCGATGTGACGGTCACGTCGGCAGCCTCCGGTTTCGGAGCGAAGTAGGCGGCTTGCCTCTTCAACCGTTGAAGACGAACGCCATCAACAGCTCCGGCTCTGTGACCGGCGCGCGCACCGCGCTGAGCTGGCCCCTGTAGCGGCGCTCGCCGGCGCCGATGACGAAGCCGGTGGTGACAGGTGTCTCGCCATTGGCGTCGAGCCGGGCAAAAACGTCGACGACGTTGAGGTCCAGCGCCAGCTTGAGGTCCTGCCTGCCGTCGTCGCCCGGCGCGTTCGGCAGCTGGCGCCTGACCAATTGCTGGAACGGGGCATTGAAGGTCAGGATCTTCTTCGACGAAGACAGCGCGAAGGCGGGCGAGGGGCAGGCGACCAGGATCGCGTTGATGGTCCGGATCGAGGCGAGCTTGCGCAGTTCCATGCTTTCCTCGGCGAGGCCGCGCATGCATGCGACCCGGATCGCCGATGTGAGATTGCCCTGGTCGGGATGATTTTCGGCGATCTCCTCGACCAGCATGCCGATCGTGCATTTGCGGCTTTCGGCCATCTGCTTCAGCGACACCCAGAAGGCTCGCTCCAGCCGGATGCCGCGGCGCACGCCGCCACGCGCCACGACGCGGAACTCCGGGCCGAAATCTTCGGCTGCGAGCGGCGGCAGCAGCCGGTCGCGCGGAGTGTCGGGGCGTGCGGCGCTATCGTTCACTCATCGCCTCCTGGCGCGCCTTGTTGATGGGCTTCAAAAGATAGTTGAGGATCGTCTTGCGCCCGGTCTTGATATCGACCGAGCAGATCATGCCGGGGATAATCGAATAAGTCTTGCCGTTCCTTTGCAGCGTGGATTTCTCGGTCGCGACGCGCACTTGATAGTAGGGCTCGCCCGTCTTCTGGTCGACCAGGCTGTCGGCGGTGATGTTGGAGACCTTGCCTTCGATGCCGCCGAAGATCGAGAAGTCGTAGGCCGTGACCTTGATCAGCGCGTCCTGGTCCGGCTGGATGAAGGCGACGTCGCGCGGCGAGACCCGCGCCTCGACCAGCAGCGTCTCCGAGGTCGGCACGATGCCGGCCACGACCGCGCCCGGCTGGACGAAAGCGCCGAGCGTGTTGACATCGAGCGTGTTGACGATGCCGTCGACAGGCGAACGGATATCGGTCCGCGCCACCTTGTCGGTGGCGCCGCGAATGGTTTCGTCCACCACAGAGAGGTCCGCCAGCGCCTGCGTCAAGTCGCTCAATGCTTCCTGCTGCAATTGCAGGCCGAGCTCGTCGACTTGAAGCTGCGCCTCGGTGATGGCCGCCTTGCTCTTCTTGATGGTCTCTCCGGCAAGGTTGAGCTGACCGCGGAGATCGGTCTGCTCCCGCTCGACGCGTATCTGTTCGGTCCTGGCCATCAGGCCTTTCTTGACCATCGATTCGACCAGCGCCGTTTCCTGGTCGCTGACGGCGAGGCTCTTGGAAAGGCGGTCTGAATTGGCGGTTGCCTCGTCCAGTTCCTTCTCGCGCTGATCGAGACGCGACTTCAGCACGGAAAGCTTGACTTGGAAGTTGTCCCGGCGCGCAACGAGCAGCTTCTGCTCGTTGTCGCAGATCTCCGGGGCAGTCTTCTGGATGTCGGACGGACAGGGGAACGCGCCCTCGAGATTGCCGCTCTGCTCGAATTTGAGCCTGGCAATGCGCGCCTGCAACGCCCGCGCCTTGGCCTGCTCTTCACCCAGGCTCGAGGTGTTGCCTGTGTTGTCGAGGCGGATGATCAGATCGTTCTTCCTGACGGTCTGGCCGATCTTGACAGCGATTTCCTGGACGACGCCGGCTTCGCTCGCCTGGATGATCTGCGTCTTGGAAGCGGGAATGACCTTGCCGTCGCCGCGCGCGATCTCATCGACCTCGGCAAAGGATGCCCAGGCGGTGAAGGCCACGAACAGTGCCCCTATGATGTATACGGACGCCGAAGCGAAAAGCGGCGGCCGGTCGTCTTTTGCTAACATTCCCCAACGTCCCGGTCAGGCATTCGCCTTTTGCAATGCCTGGATGACTTGTTCCTTTGCTCCGTCCGCGACCACGCGCCCCTGCTCGATGACGATGAGGCGGTCGACCAACTCCAGCATGCTGTAGCGATGGGTCGATACGATCAGCGTCGTGTTGCGGTCGAACGCCACCTTGAGCTGCCTGATCAACTGCCGTTCCGAGGCCAGGTCCATCGAACCCGACGGCTCGTCCAGGAACACGATTTTCGGCTTGGTCAGCAGCAGCCGCGCGATCGCCACGGCCTGCCTCTGGCCTCCCGACAGATTGGTGCCACGCTCGCCGACATTCATGTCGTAGCCGCGCGGATGGCGAGAGACGAAGTCGTCGACGCCCGCGGCCTTCGCCGCATCGATGATTTCCTCGTCGGTCGCGTCCGGCGCGGCCATCAGAAGGTTTTCCTTGATCGTGCCCGAAAACAGGTCGCCGGCCTGCGCGACGATACCGACCGCGGCACGAACTTCGGACGGGTGGTATTGGCGGATGTCGATGCCGTCGAGCAGCAGTTCTCCGGACGTCGGCAGGAACAGCCGGCCGATTAGGCGCCCCATCGTGGTCTTGCCGGAGCCGATGCGGCCGATGATGCCGATGCGCTCGCCGGGGCGGATTGCAATGTTGAGCCCGTTCAGAACCTCGTTTTCGGTGCCTGGATAGGCGAAGCCGACATTCTTGAACAGCATCGCGCCGCTGCGGATCGGCCGGTTGACGAAGCCAACCGTGTCGGGCCGGTCCTCCGGCTGCGACATGATCGTATTGACGATCCTGAGCGACAGCACGGCTTGCCGGAAGCGGGAGAGTGTGATGGCGATCTGGCCGAGCGGCGCGACCGCGCGGCCCGCCAGCATGACCGTGCCGATAATCGCGCCGGTCGAGACCTGGCCTTCCGAGAAGGCATAGGCGCCGGCAACCACCAGGGCGACGGTGACGAATTGCTGGATGGCGCCGGTGATGTTGCCGGCAGCGGCGGAAAGCTCCTTGATCTTCTCCGAGGTGTTGGCGGCGTTCTTCGAGTGCTCGCCCCATTTGCGCAGCAGATAGGCCTCGGCGCGCAGCGACTTGATCGTCTCCAGCGTGGAAATGGACTCGACCAGGAGCGCCTGGCGCTGGGCAGATTCGTTCATCGAGGCGGCGACCCGCCTGCCGATGCGCCTCTGTGTCACCAGACCGACAATGACGGCGATGACGAAGGCGAGCGCCGGTATGATCACCAGCCAGCCGCCAATAGCGTAGATGACCAGCAGGAAGACGAAGACGAAAACCGTGTCGATGAAGACGCTTATGGTATTCGAGGTGAAGAACTCGCGCACGAACTCATATTGTGTGACACGATTCGCGTATTCGCCGGTCGATCCCGGCCGCGCCGAAAGCGACGAGTTGAGCACTTTCTCGAACAGCAGATAGGAAATCCTGAGATCCGCCTTGCGCCCGGCATAGTCGATAAGCGAGGCACGGGCCGTCTTCAGCAACAGGTCGAACAGGATGGCCGCGCCGATCCCGAGCGCCAGCACCCAGAGCGTCGAGATCGCCTTGTTCGGCAGGATGCGGTCGTAGACGTTCATGGTGAAGATCGGCGAGGCGATCGCCAAGAGGTTGATGAAGACCGCCGACAGCACGACCTTCGAGTAAGTGCGCCAGAACGCCCCCATCGTTCCGGTCAGCCAATGGCGTCTTTCGATCCTCGGCGCCGTGCCGACCGTCATCTCCTCGGCGGTGTTGGCATAGGTGATCGAGAATGAGGCGCCACCGCTGATGTAGCTTTCGGCAAGCTCCGATTTGCCGATCGTGGTGCGGCCGTTTTCCTGCGGCGCCGTTAGAAATTGCCCGGTTTCCGTTTCGGCGAGCAACGCAACCGGGAGTTGTCTGGCGCGGAAGACGATGGCCGGAAGATCGATCCGGCCGCGCACGAAATCGCGATGGTTGAACGCCTGGACCTCGAGACCGATCCGTTCGGCCAGATGCCTGATGTCGTCCGGCTCGATCAGCGTGTCCGAAATCGGCACCCCGGCAAACAGCACGGTCTCGGCGCTCGGCCGGCCGAGATAGGCTGCAATCGCCGAGAAGCAGGCTTTGAAAGCCTCCTTGGGCGAGATGATATTAGGTTGCTGGTTCACGATCCGCCCGAAGGACCAGAGATCGATGCTTACATCGGCTACTTCTTCCTGACCGGTGCGAGGATGTCGAACGGCAGATCGTTCTTCTGCTCCGATGGTGTGCGCGCATAGGTTTCGGTATCGGCTGTCGCCGGCGTGCCGAATTCGCTACGCGCGTAGGCGGCTGCCTGCTTGGCCGGCTGGATGTTCAGTGTCTTCAGCAACTCCCCGGTCGCGGCCAGCAGCCGGTATTGGGCAAACAGCGACGCGTAGGACGAGGTGTCGGCCAGCGTCGCGGTGTTGAAGCGCGTGTTCTGCGCATCCAGCACGTCGAGCAGCGAGCGCTGTCCGACCTTGAACTGCTCGCGGTAGGAGGCAACCAGCCTTTCGTTGGTTGCTGCCTGCAGCCGCAGCGTCTGCGCAAGTTCCGCCTGGCGGAAGCGGCGGTCCCAAGATGTGCGGACGGCTTCCTCGATCTCGCGCAGCACCTGATGCAGCGCAAGGCGCTGCTCGCTGGTGCGGCGGATCTGCTCCTGCTCGTTGGCTTTGTCGATGCCGCCGCGATAGAGATTCCAGCGCAGCACCACCCGAGCCTGCAGGTCGCTGGTGTCGCCGTCGTCGCCGTCGATGTCATAGCCGCCCCGTGCGACACCCTCGGCGGTAATGGTGGGGCCGTATTTCGCCCGCGCGGCGTCGACCAGCGACGCGGCAGCATCGATGTCGCTGTTGGCCATGTGGACGCGCGGATTGTTCTGTCTGGCAAGCCCGATCGCGTCATCGAGCGAGCGCGGCAGCGCGCCGGCCACATCGGCCGGCCGCGACGGGTTGGTCAGCGGCTTGCCGACATTCTTGAAGAAGCGGATCTTGGCCGCTTCCAGTTCCTCGGTCGCCTCCTGCATCCGCGCCTTGGCGGCGTAAAGCCGCTCCTCGGCCTGCTGCCGGTCGGCATCGTTGAGCGCGCCGCCCGCGATGCCTTGCTTGATGTCGCCGAGTATAGACTGATGGAAGCCGAGGTTCTTCTTCGCTTCGGCGACGATCGACGCCTGCAGCATGTATTCGAGATAGTCCTGGACGACGGCAAGCCCGATGAATTCGGACCGTTCCAGCACCCTGAAGGAAGCTCCGTCGACGCGCGAGGCCTGGCGGTTCAATTCTGCCCGTCTCGCGCCACTGTCATAGAGCGTCTGTGAGACGGTGAGGTCCGCTTCGTTTGGATAAAGCGCGTCATGGTCCTCGTCGAGCGCTCGCCGGGAGTCGTTATCCAGACGGCGGACGCCGGTCGACGCTTCGAGATCGACGCTGGGAAGATAGAGCCCTTTCGCCTGGCGCAGCTCGAATTCGATGGCTTCGCGGTTTTCGATCGCCTGCCCAATCTCCGGATTGGATTCGACCGCGACTGCTACAGCTTCCTTGAGCGTGAGTGCGCTGGCGCTTCCGCAAGCCAGCATCGACACCGTCATGGCAAGCGCAAGGCGCCAGCCGACGGTCACTTTACCCGTCCTGGTCATTTCTACCCCGTGACTATCCCCGCGCCTTTTTGCTTTTGTCAGCGCTTATTTCGCCCAAGCCTGCCACCGGAGCTTGCAACGAGTATCTAGCAGATTTTTCGCGGATGGGAGGACTTATTGATTTAGAGCGCTTCAAAAGCACGGATTCCAGCCATTAGTCCCGGCGGATGTAGCAAAAATGGCACAGAAAACGATCCTCGCCGAGGGCGCCGTTCAGTTGAAACCGACCGCGAACACTATTTTCCCTAAATAAACAGTAAGTCCGCACAAAGGAATCGACCGAGGCGTCGCTCACCGTGCCAACTTTGGCGGTCAGATCGGCACTTGGCATGAACCGCGGCATCTGCCCTTCCTCCGGACATGGCCAAGGCTTTGAAACACCTGAAGGTTGCGGATTGCTGCGGGAAATCTGCGCCGGTCCTGCAAGACGTGCGCACGAAATTGCCATGGGTGGCTGGTTTTGTTGGCAAACGGGGATCGTTCCCTGTATTGCGGGCTGAAGCAAAGCATGGACGTTCTTCTATGACAAATGTCGCCCTGACCGGGCTTGCCCGCGATCTCGCCCGGCGCGCCGCGGACGGCCGCCCCGTGCGCATCGGCGTGATCGGTTCCGGCGAGATGGGCACCGATCTGGTGACGCAGGGCATGCTGATGCCGGGCATTTCGATTGCGGCCATTTCGACGCGCCGCCCGCACACGGCTCGTGACGCGATCCGCATCGCCTATGGCGACGATGCAATGGCTGCCGAAGCCGAGACCGCCTCCAAGGTCAACCAGGCGATAGAAGGCGGCAGGATTGCCATCACCTCGAATGAAATGCTGGTCACCAATCCGCTGATCGACGTCGTCATCGATGCCACCGGTAAACCCGGCGTCGCCGCCGATTTCGACCTGATGGCCATGCAGCATGGCAAGCATCTGGTGATGATGAATGTCGAGGCCGACGTGACCATCGGCTGCTACCTCAAGCAGCAGGCGGATCGGCTCGGCGTCGTCTATTCGGTCGGCGCCGGCGATGAGCCGTCGAGCTGCATGGAGCTGATCGAGTTCGCCTCGGCGCTCGGTTATACCATCGTCTCGGCCGGCAAGGGCAAGAACAACCCGCTCAACCACGACGCCGTTCCCGACGATTATCGGGATGAAGCGCTGCGCCGGAACATGAACCCGCGCATGTTGGTCGAGTTCGTCGACGGCTCCAAGACCATGGTCGAGATGTGCGCCATCGCCAACGCCACCGGCCTGGTGCCCGATGTTCCGGGCATGCACGGCCCGAAAGCCGACCGTGATCAGCTGGCCAAGGTGCTCATCCCGCGCGAGGACGGCGGCATCCTGGCGAAGAAGGGTATCGTCGACTACACGATCGGCAAGGGCGTGGCGCCAGGCGTCTTTGTCATCGTCGAGGCGACGCATCCGCGTGTCGTCGAGCGCATGGACGATCTCCATGTCGGCCACGGCCCTTATTACAGCTTCTTCAGGCCGTACCACCTGACCTCGCTGGAGGTGCCGCTGACCGCAGCCCGCATCATGCTCTACGGCAAACCCGACATGGTGCCGCTGCCTAAACCGGTGGCCGAGGTCTGCGCGGTCGCCAAGCGCGACCTCGCCGCAGGCGAGATCTTCGACGCCATCGGCGAGACCTGCTACCGCTCCTGGACCATGACGGTCGCCGAGGCGCGCGCCAGCCGTGCCGTGCCGGTCGGACTGCTTGAAGGCGGCAAGGTGCTGAAGCCGGTCAGGAAGGGCGAACTCCTGACCGCCGACAACGCCGCGCCCGACAAGACGACCAAGCTATTTGCCCTGCGCCAACTGCAGGACGAGATGCTGTATGGCGTGAGGACTACTTCCCCAACTCTATCGATCTGAGCCGCGCCGCTTCCACCGCGTCGGTCAAAAGCTTCGTCAGCCGGTCTTCGCCCATCAGCACGGCAAGCGCGGCGGCGGTCGTGCCGTTGGGGCTGGTGACCTGCTGGCGCAGCACGCCCGGCTCCTCATCGCTTTCGGCGGCAAGCGAGGCTGCACCATAGACGGTCTGCAGGGCGAGAAGCTTGGCTGTCTCGGCCGGCAAGCCGGCCTTCTCGGCGGCGACCGTCAGCGCCTCGATGAAATGGAAAATATAGGCCGGGCCGGAACCGGAGACCGCGGTCACGGCGTCCATCAGGCTCTCGTCGTCGACCGTCGTCACGACGCCGCTCGCCGAGAGCAGCTCGGCGACGAAACGCCTGACGTTGTCGGGAACGAGCGGGTTGGAAAACACCACCATCATGCCCTTGCCGATCGCCGCCGGCGTGTTCGGCATGCAGCGCACGATCGGCGCGAGCCCGCCCAGAATCTCCTCGAACGTCGCGACCGGCGTGCCCGCGGCGATGCTGACGAAGGTGGTCCTGCCGTCGCCGAAGCGCTTGTAGCTTGCCGTCACATCGCGGATGACCTGCGGCTTCACGGCGATGACGACAAGATCGGGCATGGCCTCGGCGGGAATGGCGGACGCGTCGGCCGCGGCGCCGCAACCAAGATGCTCGGCTCGCCTGCGCAACTCGGCATTTGGCTCGACCACGAACACCGCCGACGGCTCGAGCTTGCCGGATTTCAGCCAGCCCGAGAGCATCGCGTAACCCATATTGCCGCAACCGGCGAGAACAAGCCTGATGGTCATCGAAACCTCCGCAAAGAGGGCTCTCCTTAGCCGCTCGCGCGGTTGCGGAAAAGTCCAGTCTCCAAGGTCGGTGCATGGCTTGGAGACGCCGTCCGCTCAAAGCCGTACCTATTTCATAGTTCGGACCATCCGCAGCGTCCGGAACTACCCGACGACACATACGCTCCGTCGGCGCCTTCCCATTCGCAATCGCCGACAGCCGAGGCGCGCCAGTCGCCAGACGATCGGCAGGACCAGGTCGACGAGATCAGGGCCCGCCTGCGAGAATTCCGCGAGGCGGTGCGCGTTCTGACCGAAAGCCGCTCGCGCCGCCGCTATTTCTAAAACACCCCGTCTTCGCTAAAAGCGGCCTTCGATAAAAGCAGCCGGTTTCGGGTTTACGGCATCCGACGACGTTTTGACGGGATTGCCCTGTCGAATTTTCGTGAAAATGCCGCGCGGCATTTGACCGCGTGCGCGCCGCGTTCGCGTGCCGACTGCTGGATTGAGGATCAGGGCTGCGTGCGAGGCGTGGCCGCGCAACAGTGTTGAAGGTGAATGATGGCCGAAGTGATCGACGGGAAGAGTGTCGCCGCAGACGTGGTATCGAAGGTCAAGGCGCTGACCGCCGAGCTTTCGGCCAAGGGCGCGACCAGGCCCGGTCTGGCGGTGGTGATCGTGGGCGAGGATCCGGCAAGCCAGGTCTACGTCGCCTCGAAGTCGCGCACGGCCAAGGAGTGCGGCTTCCATTCGCTCCAGCACACGCTGCCGGCTGAGACGACCGAAGAGCAGCTGTTGAAGACCATCGGCGATCTCAACGCCGACCCGTCGATCCACGGCATCCTCGTGCAACTGCCGCTGCCCGGCCATATCGATGCCGGCAAGGTCATCCAGACGATCGCGCCGGAAAAGGATGTCGACGGCTTCCACTTCATCAATGTCGGCAAGCTCGGTACCGGCGAGCTCGAGACGGCGTTCGTGCCCTGCACGCCCGCCGGCTCGATGCTTTTGATCCAGCGCGTGCGCGGCAAGGACCTTTCCGGCCTCAATGCCGTCGTCGTCGGCCGCTCCAACATCGTCGGAAAGCCGATGGCCAATCTGCTGCTCGCCGCCAACTGTACCGTCACCATTGCCCATAGCCGTACCAAGGACCTGCCGGCGCTGGCGCGCACCGCCGATATCCTGGTCGCCGCCGTCGGCCGTCCCGAAATGATCAAGGGTGATTGGGTGAAGCCCGGCGCCACCGTTATCGATGTCGGCATCAACCGCATGCCGGCGCCAGAGAAGGGCGAAGGCAAGTCGCGGCTGGTCGGCGACGTCGTCTATGCCGAAGCGGCCGCGGTCGCCGGCGCCATCACGCCGGTCCCCGGCGGCGTCGGACCGATGACCATTGCCATGCTGATGGCCAACACTGTAGCTTCCGCCTACCTCGCGGCCGGATTGAAGCGGCCGTCCTTCTGATCGGAAAGCAGCATCCTTGCCGAATCTTACTGCTCCTGTTGAACGGCCGGTCATGGGCGATCCCGTTCAGGGCGGTCGGCAGTTCGGCTTCCTGCTGGTCGACAAGTTTTCGATGTTCTCGCTGGCGGCGGCGATCGATTGCTTCCGCTCGGCCAACCGTCTGCTCGGCCGCGATTATTACGGCTGGACGACGATATCGGCGGATGGCGACGCAGTCATGGCGTCCAACGGCCTGCCGCTCAAGATCGACTATTCAGTCGCCGACATGCCGCCGGTCGATATCCTGTTCGTCTCGGTCGGGCTCACCACCGAATTCCCCGGCAAGAGCAAGGTGCTGGCGGCGCTGCGCAGCTGGGGCCGGCGCGGCAACGCGCTCGGCGCGCTCTCGGTCGGCTCCTATCTGCTCGCCGAGGCCGGCCAGCTCGACGGCTACCGCTGCACCATCCACTGGGAAAACCGCGCCGGCTTCATGGAGCGCTTTCCGGACATCAACTGCACCGGCAACGTCTTCGAGATCGACCGCAAGCGCTACACCTGCGCCGGCGGCACCACCTCGATCGATCTGATGCTGGAGATCGTGCGCGGCGATTTCGGCTCCAATCTCGCCAATGGCGTCGCCAACCAGTTCCAGCACGAGCGCATCCGCTCGGCCGGTGACCGCCAGCGCGTCGGACCTGAGCGCGACCTCACCGGCAAGTCGGAGAAGCTGAGACGTATCGTCGAGCTGATGGCCGACCATCTCGATGAGCCTTTGTCGGCGGTGCAGCTTGCCAAGTCGGCGGGCCTGTCGGTGCGCCAGGTCGAGCGCCTGTTCCTGCGCCATCTCAACGTGACGCCGGGGCGCTACTACATGCGGCTCAGGCTCGAGCGGGCGCGCGAATTGCTGCGCCAGACCAATATGCCGATCCTCGACGTCGCGATCGCCACCGGCTTCACCTCCCACTCCTATTTCGCGCAAAGCTACCGGCTGCAGTTCGGCCGTCCGCCATCGGAAGAGCGCAGAACAACCTATTGAGCGACTTGCCGGCCATCGGACTTGTCTGCAGAGCCCGGCTCAAATAGCTTTCCCGGCGCGGACGGGGGTTCACTCAGGAGATTTTCATGGCGGGACTGGCACGGAGCGTCGCTGCGGCGATCCTCCTTTTGTCGATGACCACCTTTGGCTTTGCCGCCAACAAGGTCATCATCATTCTCGATGCATCCGGCTCCATGTGGGCCCAGATAGACGGCAAGCCGAAGCTCGAGATCGCGCGCGAATCGCTGCGCACGGTGCTGCAGTCGGTGCCGGGCGACGACGAGATCGGCTTCATGGCCTACGGGCATCGCCAGAAAGGCAGCTGCGCGGACATCGAGCTGATCGTGCCGCCGCAGGCGGGGTCGGGGAGCGCGATCTCGGCGGGCCCCGAC
>NZ_RZSF01000176.1:0-13549 GCF_004023325.1 Mesorhizobium sp. M1A.F.Ca.ET.072.01.1.1
GTCTTGCCGGCGCCGCTCTCGCCGACCAGCGCGCGGACTTCGCCCGGCTGCACGGTGAGCGATACCGAGCGCAGCACGCGCTGGCCGTTGGGCAGCACTGCGCTCAAGGAGCGGATTTCGAGGCATGGTTCCATATTGGCGCTCATCGCAGCACCGGATCGAAACGCGCCTTCAATCCTTCGCCGAACTGGCTGAAGGACAGCACGGTGAAGATCAATGTGATCAGCGGGAACACCAGCACCCACCAGGCCTGGTGGATCGACAGCCGGCCCTCGGCAATGATGCCGCCCCAGGTCGGATCGTCGGTCGAGATCGACAGATTGACGAAGGAGAGGATCGCCTCGACGATGACGGCGATGCCCATCTCAAGCGACAAGAGCGCCACCACCGACGGCAGCACATTGGGCAGGACTTCGCGCAGCATGATGCCGATGCGGCCATAGCCGGCGATGCGCGCGCTCTCGACATAGTCCATGCGCGCCTGACTCATCGCCTCGGCCCGGATCACGCGGCAGAAGCGCGTCCAGTCGATGACGGCGATGGCGATGATGACGGAGCTCAAGCCTGTGCCCAACACCGCGACTAAAAGGATCGCGAACAGCACCGGCGGGAAGGCCATCCAGACATCGACGATGCGCGAGATGACGCGGTCGGCCCAACCGCCGAAATAGCCGGCAATGAGCCCGAGCGCCGAGCCGATGAGGCAGGCGGACGCCGCCGCGGCGAAGGCGACGATGAAGGCGATGCGGCCGCCGAAGATCAGCCGTGACAGGAGATCCCGGCCCAGGCTGTCGGTGCCCAGCCAATAGCCGGGCTCGGCGCCGTCGAGCCAGAAGGGCGGCAGACGCTCGAGCATCAGGTCCTGTGCCAGCGGATCTTGCGGTGCGATCAGCGGCGCGAAGATGGCCGCAAGCAGCGCCAGCAGAAGCCAGCCGCCGGCCAGCCATAGCCGCGGGCTGAGGCCCCGACGCAAAATGCGCGCCTCATCCATGACGCAGCCTCGGATTAAGCAGCGCATACATCATGTCGACGCCAAGGTTGATCAGCACGAAGAGCAGCGCGAAGACCAGCACGATGCCCTGGATCAGCGGCAGGTCGCGGTTGATGACGGCATCGATCGCCATATTGCCGAGACCCTCATAGGAGAACAGCCGCTCGACGATAACCGTGCCGCCGATCAGGAAGGTGAACTGCACGCCCACCAGCGTCAGCGTCGGCAGCGCCGCGTTCTTCAACGCCTCGCGCAGGATAACCTGCGTTTCGGAAAAGCCTTTGACCCGCGCGAGCACGACATAGTCGAGGTCGAGCACTTCCTTCAGCGACTGTTTCAGGAGTTGCGCGATGATCGCCGCCAGCGGCAACGCCAGCGCGATCGCCGGCATCAGCATGTGCTTGAGCAGATCCCAGGTGAGATCGAAGCGGAGCCTGAGAATGCTCTCGGCGAGATAGAACTGGGTGACGAAGGGCAGGTCGAGTTGCGGTGACACTCGACCGGAAATGTCGAACACCGGGATGAGCACGCCGAACAGCAGGATCAGCACCAGGCCCCACAGGAAATCGGGGATGGAGAGCGTCGCGCCGCCGGCGATGTCGATGCCGGCTTCGACGGCCGTGCCACGCGAACGCGCACCGAGGATCGCAGCGGAGACGCCGATCGCCACCGCCATCAACAGCGCGACGATGGCCAATTCCAACGTCGCCGGCAGCCGGTTGAAGACGAGGCCGAGCACATCCTGGCGCAGCGAGATCGAAGTGCCGAAATCGCCATGCAGCACGCCGGCGAGCCAGATGAAGAACTGCTGCGCAATACTCTTGTCCAGCCCATAGAGCGCGCGCAGACGCGCTATGTCGTCATTGCTGGCGCCGGGTGGCAGCATCATCGCGATCGGGTCGCCGGGCGCCACGCGGATGACGACGAAGACGACGACGGCGACGCCGAACAGTGTGACCAGCATCGTCATCAGACGAACAAGAAATCTCTGCAGCAGCATGCTCGCTGAGCCTAATGCATTCGGCCCCTCACCGGCCGAATGAGGGGGCCTGCGCGTCGTTGGAGAAGGTGCGCTGCGCCAGCGCAGCTTCCCAGATGTCATCAGGCCGGGGTCATCAGCGCCGGCAGCAGCGCGCCCGATACATGCTGCACGACATTGACCTTCTTCGAGTGCACGATCGGCTGAGCATACTGCATCAGCGGCAGCACATAGGCCTGCTCGGCGATGTATTTGTCGACGGCCTTCCAGCCGGCGATGCGCTTGGCCTCGTCCTTCTCGCCCCACAGCGGATTGATCATGTCGATCAGGTCCTGGCTGTCCCACACCGAATGCGGGCTAGGTCCATACATGGCAAAGCCGGTCGAGGTGGTCGGATCGCCGATCGCATTGCCCCAGTTGTAGAAGGCGGCCGGCGCCAGCTTGTCGGCGGCCCGCAGCTCGTAATGCTTGGCGATCTCGTAGACCTCGATATTGGCCTCGATGCCGACCTTGCGCCACATGCCGACGATCGCCTGGATCATCTCATAATCCTTGGGCTTGAAGCCCTTGGTCGTTTGGATGGTGAACTTGACCGGCTTCTTGGGCGAATAGCCTGAAGCGGCGAGCAGTTCCTTGGCCTTTTCCGGATTGTGCTCGACTTTGATCGACGCGTCGAAGGCCGTGTATTCCGGCGTCTCCAGCGTGGCGATCGGCTGGCCGTAGCCGCGCAGCAGCCGCTTGACCAAGAGCTCCTTGTCCACTGCCATCACAGCCGCCTGGCGGACGTTCTTGTCGAGCATCGCCTCGATGTCGTTGAAGAAGATCATGCCGATGTCGGAGACATTCTTGATCGAGCCGGCGAGTCCGTCCTTGGCGATCAGCCGGTCATATTCTTCATAGGGGATTTCGAGCGTCACCTGCGAGGAGCCGGACTCGACCTCGGCGACGCGGCTTGCCGCGTCGGTGACGAACTTGATCGTCACATTCTCGAAGGCTGGCTTGGCACCCCAGTAATTCAGATTGGCCTTCAGCCGCAGGAAGGCGTTGCGCTCGAATTTGTCGACCATATAGGGCCCGGTGCCGATCGGCGCCTTCTCGAAGCCTTCCGCGCCCACCTTCTCGTAATAGGCCTTCGGCATGATGTAGCCGGTCAGGAACGACATCCATTTGAAATAGACCGGATCGAACTGCACGACGTCGGCGGTGATCTTGTTGCCGTCGATCTTGAAGTTGTTGACGTTCTTCCAGACGAACTGGATCGGATTGCCGGTCTTCTCGTCGCCCGCCCGCTGCAGCGACCAGACAACGTCCTCGGCGGTGAAGGGTGAGCCGTCATGCCATTTCACGCCGTCGCGGACCGTCATCGTCACCTTGCTGCGATCGTCGTTCCAACCCCATTCGGTGAGCAGGCCGGGTGTGAAGGAAAGGTCCGGCTTCTGCGGGATGAACTGGTCGAACACCGACTGGTAGAGGCCTTGGATGGTCGGGTTCACCGCCGAAGGCCCGGTCGTCGGGTCCCAGGATGGCAGGTTGACGTTGTAGGCAATGGTGAGCTCGTCCGCCGCCTTGGCTGCCTTCGGCAGTCCGAGTGTCGCCGCGCCAAGCGCTGCCGCGCCAAATCCAAGCAAATCGCGTCTGTTGATGGTCATGGTCGTTCCCCTTGTTGGTTGTCGGTTTTTGACTCATTGTCCGCGCGGCGTTGTTCATTCGGAAGGTCTGGTGGGCAACCGCGCCTTGTCCATCCTGGAATTCTGCTGCTAATGCCCTCCCAGCTGTTGCGCCAACATGAAGCCGGATCCGGCACCGGTGCCGGCGCCGGGCCATGTCGCGGCGCCAGTGAGGTAGAGGTTTGACACCGGCGTGTTCCAGCGCGCGAAGCCGCGCGCCGGACGGAAGAGAAAATTCTGCGCCAAATGGTGGCTGCCGCAAATCTGGTCGCCGCCGACGAGGTTCGGATTCTCGCGCTCGAGGTCGAGCGGCGAGAAGATCGCGCGCCCGAGGATCTTCTGGCGCAAACCAGGCGCGTAGCTCTCGATGATGTCGAGCACGCGCTCGGCATAGGCGTCCTTGACCGCGTCCCAGGAACCGGGCGCGATCTTGCCGGCAGCATCGCCGAGGATTTCCGCCGGCAGCATGCGCACCTGGACCCAGAGCACGTGCTTGCCTTCTGGCGCCCGCGAGGGATCGACGGCGGTCGGCTGTCCGACGACGAGCACCGGCTGATCGGGCAGCACGCCGGCAATCGCCTGCTGATAGGTGCGCGACATGGCATCGAGCGACGGCGCCAGATGCACATAGGCGAAGTGGCGAAGCTCGGCGCCGGCGCTCCAGTCCGGCAGATCGTCCAGTGCCAGATGGATCATCATCGTGCCCGGCGCATGGCGGAACTTTTTCATCGCCGCGTCAAAGCCGGCATCGCCGGATCCGTTCGGCAACAGCTTGCCAGTCAGCGCCTTGGGCGCGACGCCGGCAATGACGGCCTTGCTGGCGACATGGAAATCGCCGGAGGCGAGCCGCACGCCGGTCGCGCGGCCGCCGGCGACGATGATCTCCGCCACCTCCGCGCCGGCCATGATCTTGCCGCCGGCCGCTTTGACCATGCCGACAAGCGCGCGGATGATGGTGTCGGCGCCGCCCTTGCCGAGCACCATGCCAAAACTCTGGTTGGCCATTGATTCCAGATAAGGGAACACGGCGCCGCCGGCGATGTCGGGCGCGAAGTCGAGATGCATGCCCCAGGCGGCGAGCGTGGTTTGCACGTGCGGCGTCTCGAAATTGTCCTCGAGCCACGCGCGGGGGGAAGACAGCAACAAGCGGCCGGTATCGAGCGCGCCGCCAATGCCTTTCTTGCGCCAAAGATACCAGGCTGTGCCGGCGAGCGCGCGCGGGTTCATCGGCGATCCGAGCAGCGGGAACAGATGCTCCGCCTCGCCTGGAAAGGCCTCGACCAGCCGGCGCCATGTAGCGGCATCGGCCGCGGAGAAGGTGGCGAGCCGCGATGTCGTCTTCTCGAGATCGTTGCTGACGCCAAACCATCTTCCATCCGGGAAAGCGCTGGCGAAACAATCGGCGACGGGCGCGAATTCCAGCCCATGGCTTTTCAATTCATTTGCATATTTCCGATGGAAGGGAGAGCCAGCGAACAGGCTCAGGTTCATCGCGCCGAAGTCGTGCCTGAAACCGGGAAGCGTGTATTCCGCGGTCCGGACCGCGCCGCCGATAGCTGCGTTGCGCTCGAAAACCGCGGTTTTCCAGCCTTTGAGCGACAGATGCGCGGCGCAGGCCAGACTGTTGTGGCCCGCACCGACAAAGATGGCGTCGAACTCGCTCACGCCCTGCCCCAAAATGCTTTATGCTTAAAGATAATTGCAGATGCATATGTTTTCGTCTAGTAGGATATTAAGGGCCGCAACGAGCCTTGATGAGCACGAACAAGAGGGAGCGAAGACAATGGACACGCAGAAACTCCTCGGCGAGGTCGCCGGCCAGCTGCTTTCGGGCGCCATCAAGGTGGTCGACCTGTCGGCGCCGCTCGGGCCCAACACGCCGCTGATCAAGCTGCCGCCGGAGCTTGCCGTCGACACGCCGAAGGTCGAGATCCACCCCATTTCAAAGTATGACAAGAACGGTCCGTGGTGGGCCTGGAACTGGCTGAAGCTCGGCGAGCATCCGGGCACGCATTTCGACGCGCCGCAGCACTGGATCACCGGCAAGGACTATCCGGACGGCGCCACCGACACCATTCCGGCGCAGAATTTCGTCGGTCCGGTCAATGTCATCGACTGCTCAGTGGAAGCCGCCGCCGATCACGATTTCCTTCTCACCGTCGAGCATATCAAGGCTTGGGAGGCCAAGCACGGCGCCATCAATGCCGGCGAATGGGTGGTGATGCGCACCGACTGGTACAAGCGCAACGGTTCGGAAGCCGACTTCCTCAATGCCAACGAGACCGGCCCGCATACGCCCGGACCAACGGCGGAAGCCATCCAGTTCCTGATCAGCAAGGACATCAAGGGCTGGGGCTCGGAGACGATCGGCACCGATGCCGGCAAGGCCGGCGGCATGGAGCCGCCTTTCCCGGCGCACACGCTGATGCACAAAGCCAACCGCTATGGGCTGGCCAGCCTCTGCAACCTCGACCAACTGCCGCCGAAAGGCGCGATCCTGATCGCCGCCCCGCTCAAGATCGAGCACGGCACCGGCAGCCCGATCCGCGCCCTGGCGCTGGTGCCGGGCCAATAGGCGAGGTGGCGGTCTTCGGGAGAAGATCATGCTCGCGGGCAACAGTGTAGTGGAGAGGTGGGATCGGAGCGACGCTGGCGCTCTACGGCGCCCCCCTCTGTCCTGCCGGACATCTCCCCGACAAGGGGGGAGATTGGCAGTTTCGGCGCTCCGCTCAATCTTGCACCGTGGACAATTGGCGAAAGCCGCGATGACAGCTGATCTCCCCCCTTGTGGGGGAGATGTCCGGCAGGACAGAGGGGGGCGCGAAAGAACGCCGCGTCATGAGATTGACTTCATGTCACCCGAGAGCATCCAATGACCGCTGCCGATCACATCATCGTCGGCAGCGGCATCAACGCCCTGGTCTGCGCGGCGATGCTTGGCGCCAAGGGCGCCAAGGTGCTCGTGCTCGAACGCAACGACCGCATCGGCGGCTGCATGCGCACCGATGAGATCACGGCGCCCGGCTTCGTCCATGACGTGATGGCGACGACCTTCGTCCTCTTCATCACCTCGCCGGCCTATGCCGCGCTCGGCAAGGATCTTGCGCGGCACGGGCTGGAATTCTGTCACACGACCACACCCACCGGCGTGCTTCGGCCCGATGGCAGCCATGCCGTGCTCACCACCGACCGGGCCGCCAATATCGCGGCGCTGAACGCATTTGCCTCCGGCGATGGCGACCGTCATGGCGGCGATGTCGGCGACATCGAACGCAATGCCGGACTGCTCTTCGGCCTGCTCGGTGGCGCGCTCTGGTCCTATCCGACGACGAAGCTCATGGCCGGCGAGGCGTGGCGGCGCGGTCCGCGCGAGCTTGCCGCCGTCCTGGGCGAGGCGCTGGTGCCGGCGCGGGGCTGGCTGGAGACCGCGTACAAGTCCGATACCGTCCGCGCGCTCTGGGCGCCCTGGGTGCTGCATGCCGGGCTTGGGCCGGAAGACGCCTTCTCCGGCCAGATCGCCAAGGTCATCGCCTTCGCGCTGGAGGCGGCCGGCGCACCGATCGTCAAGGGCGGGGCGAAGAACCTGCTCGCCGCCTTCGAAGCGCTGATCAAGGAGCGCGGCGGCGAAATCCGCGTCAACGCCGACGTCGCCTCGATCGTCCAGACCGGCGGCCGTGCCACCGGCCTCCGGCTCGCCTCCGGCGAGACGCTGACGGCAGGGAAGAGCGTCATCTGCTCGGTCACGCCGACGCAGCTCTATGGCCGCCTGCTCGGCAACGATGCGCCGGAAAACGCCGCGAAAGCCATGCGTGACTACCGCTACGGCAAGGGCAACTTCCAGATCCACTACGCGCTGAACAAGCCGCCGGCCTGGCGCGGCGAGGGCCTCGACAAGGTGGCGCTGCTGCATCTGACGCCGGGACTCGATGGTGTGTCGAAAGCCTGCAACGAAGCGGTGCGCGGCCTGTTGCCGGAAGTGCCGACGATCTGCGTCGGCCAGCCCCACGCGCTCGATCCGTCGCGCTGTCCGCAGGGCAAGGCAATCCTGTGGCTGCAGCTTCCGGAAGCGCCGCGCCACATCAAGGGCGATGCCGCCGGCAAGCTCGAGGCCCCAGCCGATGGCCGCTGGAGCGAGGCGCTGCGCGACGCCTACGCCGACCGCGTCGAGGCGATCCTCGCTCATCACATCGATGGTTTTCGCGACACCATCATCGCGCGCCGCGCCTATTCGCCTGCCGATCTGGAAGCGATAAACATCAATCTGGTCGGCGGCGATCCCTATGGCGGCTCGTCGACCATCGACCAGTCCTTCTTGTGGCGGCCGTTCAAGGCCAGCCGCAATCACGAGACCGGCATTAAGGGCCTCTACCATATCGGCGCGTCGACGCACCCGGGCGCGGGGCTCGGCGGCGGCTCCGGCTTCCTGCTGGCGGAGAGGCTCTGATGGAACAGAAGCTTCCGGAGAAGCGCCAGCGCATCTCGACCCTCGGCCAGATCGGCCTGCAGCAATTCGCGCCCTATTTGATGAACCGCATCATGGGCCGCTACAACGCCACCCTGCGAGAAGACTTTCGCAAGCAGGGCCTGACCATTCCGCAGGTGCGCACGTTGGCCGTGCTCTCGGTCACCGACGGCATCACCGTCAACGACCTCTCGGTCTATACGGTGATCGAGCAATCGACCTTGAGTCGCACGCTCGACGCGCTGGAAGGCCAGGGCCTCGTGCGGCGCGAGCAGGGCGTCGCCGACAGCCGCTTCCGCCATGTGTTCCTGACCGATGACGGCCGGGCGCTTTTCACCCGCGCCTGGCCGGCCATGCATGATGCCTTCGAAGCGATGTTCGACGGCGTCGACGATGCCGAATATGCCGCGCTGATCGCGATTCTGCAGAAGATGCTGAAGAACATCCGCAAGCACGACATTTGAGTTTGACGTACGCGCCGCCGTCCAAACGGCGGTAACGGAAGGAGGCAGAGATGGCCGAACGGTCTTTTGCCAAGGAAGTTGAAAAGCTGAGGCTTGGCGCCGGCCAGGAATTCGCGGGCGAGGGCATCCTCGCCATCACCAAGGCGCTGCTGCAATGCGGCGTCGGCTATGTCGGCGGCTATCAGGGTGCGCCGATCAGCCATCTGATGGATGTGCTCGCCGACGCGCAGGACATTCTGGGCGAGCTCGGCGTGCACTTCGAGGCGAGCGCCTCGGAAGCAACTGCCACCGCCATGCTTGCCGCATCCGTGCACTACCCGATCCGCGGTGCCGCCACCTTCAAGTCGACGGTGGGCACCAATGTCGCCTCGGACGCTTTGGCGAACCTCGCCTCGGGCGGCGTCACCGGCGGCGCGCTGATCATCGTCGGCGAGGACTATGGCGAGGGCTCCTCCATCATGCAGGAGCGCAGCCACGCCTTCGCCATGAAGAGCCAGGTCTGGCTGCTCGATCCGCGCCCGAACCTGCCCTCGATCGTCAAGGCGGTCGAGGATGGCTTCGAGCTGTCG
This sequence comes from Mesorhizobium sp. M1A.F.Ca.ET.072.01.1.1, assembly GCF_004023325.1. Lineage (NCBI taxonomy): Bacteria > Pseudomonadati > Pseudomonadota > Alphaproteobacteria > Hyphomicrobiales > Phyllobacteriaceae > Mesorhizobium > Mesorhizobium sp. M1A.F.Ca.ET.072.01.1.1. The sequence goes on from NZ_RZSF01000176.1 coordinate 9,133, forward strand.
GAGGCCTCCAACACGCCGGTCATGCTGCAGGTGCGCATCCGCTGCTGCCACGTCCACGGCCACTTCATCGCCAAGGATAACAAGCGGCCGCCTATGTCGGTTGCCGATGCGCTGTCGGCCCCGCGCCGCGACACCGGCCGCATCGTGCTGCCGCCTGCCTCCTTCCTGCACGAGAAGGAGAAGGTCGCAAAGCGCTGGCCGGCGGCGGTCGATTTCATCAAGAGCCGCAAGATCAACGAGGTCTTTGGGCCGGACAATGGCTCGATCGGCATCGTCATGCAGGGCGGCATGTACAATTCGGTCGTCCGCGCGCTGCAGCGGCTCGGCCTTGCCGACACCTATGGCGACACCGACGTGCCGCTTTATGTGCTGAACGCCGTCTATCCGCTCGTCGATGACGAGTTCCTTTCCTTCTGCGAGGGCAAACAGGCGGTGCTGGTCGTCGAAGAAGGCCAGCCCAACTATATCGAGCAGGCCTTTGCCGCGATGCTGCACAAGGCAGGGCGCGGCACCAAGCTGGTCGGCAAGGAGCATCTGCCGATGGCCGGCGAATATACCGGGCAGGTGATGCTGGACGGCATTGGCTCCTTCCTGCGCGCCTATGCGCCGCATCTGCTGCCCGGCGAGGTTCGTGCGCCGAACAAGCTGGGCGAGGGCGTCGACACCGCCGATCTCATCAATGTCGTTCCCGGCCGCCCGCCGGGCTTCTGCATCGGCTGTCCGGAGCGGCCGATCTTCGCTGCGACCAAGCTGGTCGAGCAGGAGCTTGGCAAGCACCACATCGCTTCCGACATCGGCTGCCACCTGTTCTCGATCATGCCGCCCTTCGAGCTCGGCGCCACCACCATGGGCTACGGCCTCGGGCCGGCCTCGGCTTCCGCCTTCAATTCGCCGGGAGCGAAACGCCGGTCGATCTCCTTCGTCGGCGACGGCGGCTTCTGGCACAACGGTCTCACCTCGTCGATCGGCAACGCCGTCTTCAACAAGAATGACGGCGTCATCGTCATCGTCGACAATTTTTACTCGGCCGCCACCGGCGGCCAGGACATCCTGTCCTCGCGCGCCTCGAACCGCACCAAGTCCACAAAACATCCGATCACCGAAGCGGTGAAAGGCATGGGCGTCAAATGGCTGCGCCACATCGACCGCACCTATGACGTCGGCAAGATGCGCGACACGCTGCGCGAGGCGTTGACCACCGAGGAGAAGGGGCCGAAGGTCATCGTCGCCTCGTCCGAATGCATGCTGAACCGCCAGCGCCGCGAGAGGCCGCTGGTCGAGAAGGCGGTCAAGGGCGGCGAGCGGGTCGTCAAGCCGAAATTCGGCGTCGACGAGGACGTCTGCACCGGCGACCACGCCTGCATGCGGCTCTCCGGCTGTCCGTCGCTCTCGGTGAAGTCGCTCGACGATCCGCTGCGCGACGATCCGGTCGCCTCGATTGACCAGAACTGTGTCGGCTGCGGCAATTGCGGCGAGGTGGCGGATGCGGCCGTGCTCTGCCCCTCCTTCTACCGCGCCGATGTCGTGCACAATCCGAGCCGCTGGGACCGTTTCCTGGAAAGCGCGCGCCGCGCGGTGATCGGCCGTTTGCAGCGCCGCCGCGAGAGCCGCCGTTTGATGTTCGCCGATGCTTGAGCAGGCTTCACCGCTGCGCCCGAAGCCGGGCGCCTCTGATGACGAGCGGGTGATAAAACTCGCCGTGCTTGCCGTCGGCGGCCAGGGCGGCGGCGTGCTCGCCGATTGGATCACCGACGTAGCCGAGCGCAGCGGCTACATTGCGCAATCGACGTCGGTGGCGGGCGTCGCCCAGCGCACGGGGGCGACGATCTATTACATCGAGATGGCGCGCGACACCGGCCGGCTGCCGGTCTTCGCGCTGTCGCCATCGCAGGGCGACGTCGACATCTTGATAGCCGCCGAGCTGATGGAAGCCGGCCGCGCCATCATCCGCGGTTTCGTCGCCCCCGAGCGCACGACGCTGATCGCCTCCTCGCACCGCATCGCCGCCGTCTCGGAAAAGATCGAGCCGGGCGACGGCCGCGCCTCGTCGGAAAAGGTGCATGCGACGGCCGAGGTGGCCGCCAAGCGCTTCATCGCCTTCGATATGGAAAAGATCGCCGCCGAGCATGGCACAATGATCTCGGCCAGCCTGCTCGGCGCGCTGGCCGGTTCAGACGCGCTGCCCTTCCCGCGCGAAAACTACGAGCAGGCGATCGGCGCCGGCGGCCGCGGCGTCAAGGCCAGCCTTGCCGCTTTCGGCGCCGCCTATGACCGGGCGCGCGGCATCGCGGTCGCGACAGCCGGGAATAAGGCAAGCGGGAAGCCTGCCGCTCCCGACACCACATCAACGGCCAAGGTCAGTGGTCCCGAAACCCTGCTGAAGGGCTGGCAGGAACTCGCCGCCCGTGTCGCCGCGCTACCGGAACCGCTGCGCGACATGGCTGAACGCGGCCTGAAGAAGGTCGTCGATTACCAGGACATCGCCTATGGCGGCGAATATCTCGGCCGGCTGGACAAGGCCATCGCGCTGGACAGTGCGGAGCGTGGCCATGCGCTGTCGGTCGCGGCGGCGAAACATCTGGCCAACGCCATGTGCTATGACGACATGATCCGCGTCGCCGACCTCAAGACGCGTTCGACCCGCGACAGGCGCGTGCGCAAGGAAGTCGGTGTCAGGGAAGGCTTGGTCCTGCAGGTCACCGAATATTTCCATCCGCGCATCGAGGAATTCTGCGGCACGCTGCCGGTAGCGATCGGCAGTTACATCGAGAGCCGCCCGAAGCTCGCCGCCTTCCTTGACCGCCGCATCAATCGCGGCCGCCATATCCGCACCGACAGTTTCACCGGCTTCGCCATGCTCTGGTTCATCGGCGGCCTGCGCCGCTGGCGCCGCCGCCTGCTGCGCCACAAGGTCGAGGTCGAGCATCTGGAGCGCTGGTACGAACTGGCGCTTGCCCATGCGCGCGAAAACTATGCGCTTGGGCTGGAGATCCTGAACTGCCGACGGCTGATCAAAGGCTACAGCGACACCCACGCCCGTGCCCAGTCGAAATTCGACCGCGTGCTCTCAGCGCTTGCCATGCTCAAGGGCCGTGAAGACGCAGCCGACTGGGTCCGCCGCCTGCGCGAAGCGGCGCTGAAGGACGAAAAGGGCGACATGCTCGACGGCGCGTTGAAGACCGTGGCGACGCTCGACGACGCCGCCCGATAACGAGGATGTGATCCATCCTCCTCCGACGGATTTCGACCCTGTCGTCCGTTTCACGGCGGTAGGGATGAATCACGGAGACGAACTTTATGCTCACCAAATATTTGCTGCCGTTCGCATTGGCCGCCGGCACTTTGATGCTCTCCGCCGGCGCGCAGGCCATGCCGATGGCAAAGCCCAGCGCTGCGCCGCTGCCGATCGAGACGGTCGGCTGGCGCTGCGGTCCTGGTTGGCACGTGAATCACTGGGGCAGATGCGTGCCGAACGGTCGCCGGTTCATCCGGCCCGTGCGCCACTGGCATCCGGGCTTCCGGTATCACCACCGCTGGCATCCCGGCTATTGGAGCAGGTGATCCGTCGAGGGATCGACGCCCGCGCTGGAAACGGCGCGGGAAGCGCCCGCGCGAGGGTTCAGACAGGCAAGGGCGGAGATCAGACATCACGCCGGCTTTCGTCAATCGCCAGTGTCGTACCATGTTCCACAGCGCGGAGTGGTCGCGGCGCCGAAGCTGCCGATCTCCCCCCAAGAAGTGGGGGAGATGTCCGGCAGGACAGAGGGGGGCGCGAAGGATCTCGACCGATCTCACCTGTGCCGCCGCGTTCCTGCCTCGCGGTTGATGGACAAAGTCGAAGCTCTCACACAATCAAATCCCGCATCGGCTTCACTCCTCCTGAGTCCGGAAACACCTTGTCGCCGAGCACGGCGACGGAGAGTCCGAACTGCTCGGCAAGCAACCCCTTCAGTACTGCGCGCACATCGCTGGTCGGCGCGAGGTCGCGGCCTTGGTAAAGCTGAGCCGGCTTCAGCCCCGGCCAGTCGGCGATGACGCGGCCGCCTTTGATCGCGCCGCCGGCGAGCAGCACCACCGTGCCGGTGCCGTGGTCCGTGCCCACGGTGCCGTTGACGCGGGCGGTGCGCCCGAATTCGGTGATGGCGACGATGGCCGTGTCCTTCCAGCGCTCGCCGAGCCCTTTCTCGAATTCCTCGAAGGCGCCATCGAGGCCGCCGAGCAGGTTGGCAAGCCGCCCGGTGGCGCCGCCCTCGTTGACATGCGTGTCCCAGCCGTCGAAGGCCAGCGCCGCAATGCGCGGCCCGTCGTCGGCGGCCATCAGTTTCGCCGCGCCTTGCGCGGACTGGCGCATGCCGGCGGCGTTGGCGAGGCCGCCGCGGGGTTTTATCGTGCTGTCATCGAGCTGGTCGCTCATCGC
>NZ_RZSF01000177.1:0-13473 GCF_004023325.1 Mesorhizobium sp. M1A.F.Ca.ET.072.01.1.1
CTGGTGGATCTACCGGCTCGGCAGGCGCTGCCTCCATGACGGTGCCCTGCCCGATCCGCTCGTCAGCGACCGAATCGTCGCTAGCTTCATCCTCGGCATCGGCGAGCGCCGGTTCGGTGCGCGCCACCGGCATCGCCACCTGTTCGATCGGCTCGAATCGGGCTCCGGCGGCCGGACGCATGGCACGGCCGGAGAACAATTCCCTCAGAAGCGTGCTAATCGCCATCAGCAGCAGCGACGCGGCGGCGGCGGCACCAGTGATCGGGCCGATCTTCGGGAAATACGGTTCGGTTGGCACCTGTGCTTTCGAAAGCAGACGGGCGTCCACCGGCAGATAGTTGCGGTCCGCGCGCGAAGCCGCCTCGCGGTAGCTTGCCATATAGGATTCGAGCTGCTGGCGCTGGGCATTGGCGTCGCGCTGCAGCGCATCGAGCTCCACCTGCTGCTCGCCGGCGCGGGCCGAAGCGGCTTTCAGCATGTTGACCTCCTGGACCAGCTGGTCCTCGCGAGCCTTGGCGGTCTGTGCCTGAGTCGCCAATCCCTTGAGGATCTTCTGCGCCTCGTTGCGGATCTGGCCGTTGAGATCGGCAAGCTGCGACTTCAGCGCCCGGATGCGAGGATGGTTGTCGAGCAGCGTTGTCGACAGATCGGCAATATTGGTCCTGAGCTCTACCTGCCGCTCGAGCAGGCGCTGGATCAGCTCGGAAGACAGAACTTCCGGCACGCTGTCCAGGGTGCCGCCATTCTGCAGCGCCTTGCGCACGCTGTCGGCGGTCGCCTCTGCGGCGGCGCGATTGGCACGCACCCGGGAAAGCTCGCTCGACAGTTCCGAGAGCTGCTGCGTCGCGAGCACCGAATTGTTGCCGCCCATCAACAGGTCGGATTGCGCGCGATAGGCGGCAACCTTGGCTTCGGCATCCTTCACCCGATTCTGCAGATCGGTGATTTCCGGGCCGAGGAAGCCTGTGGCGGCGGTGTTCGATTCCATCTTCGCACTGCCTTTTGAGGCAAGGTAGGCCTGCGCAATGGCGTCCGCGACCTGGGCGGCGAGCTTTGGATCGTTCGAGGAGAACTCAACGGCAATTACGCGGGATTTTTCAACGCCGTAGACGTTGAGCTTATCATGCATTGCCTTGAGCACGCGCTCTTCCGGCGGGATGTCGAAGGGATCGCTCTTCAGGCCGACAAGCACAAGCGCGCGACTGAGCGCCGACATCTTCAACGCTTCGTCGAATTCCGGCAATTTTTCCAGGTTGAGGTCCGAGGCAACCTTCTTGAGGATATCGGGCGAGGATATGATCTGGACTTCGGTGGCTACAGCCTCCTCATCGGTCGCCGGCTTGTCGTCGCTGGTTGTGCCGGCCGGCCGAGTGAAGACCGATTCGCGCGACCCGATCTCCAGCTTGGCCACTGCCTTATATTGAGGCGTCGCCAGCCAGGCGAAGGCAAACGCCAGCCCGGTCACGACAAGCGTGACGAGAACAATGCGCAGCCAATTCCTCGCCAGGCTGGCGAAGAGCTGTCTCAGGTCGACATCGACATCTGCGGCCGCGGACTGAACGGACATGCATCCTGCTCCGAACTTTGAGTCGAGGATGGACCGTAAACAACTATGGTAACTCAGCCGTTAAGATCAGGATGCGTACTTATTAGAACGCACTCAAAGAACGTCCGGCGAAAGCAATAGAACAATTGAGTTTTTTGCCAGCAGCCGACGAGTCCAAGGCCCATCCTTTACCGACCATTAACCCTAACAGGATGATAACGGGCGCACTTCCTGGGGTTGGCCGCCTCACCGGTGGCGAGAGCGACGAAGGTTCGTGTCCGATCATGAAAAGCACTGCTCATCTCTTTCGCGCCATGCTCGCCTTGTCGCTGCTTACCGGCTGTTCCAGCTACCGGCCCGCGCCCGCCGCCTTTCATGAAGTGCTCGACCAGCCATACAGACTCGGCGCCGGCGACCGCATCCGCGTGACGGTGTTCGAGCAGGACGGGTTGACCAACACCTACAGCGTCGACCAGTCCGGCTACATCTCCTTCCCGCTCGTCGGCGCCGTGCCGGCGCGCGGCCACACCGCCCAGCAGCTCGAAAAGGAAATCGCCGATAAATTGCGCCAGGGATATCTGCGCGATCCCGACGTCTCGGTCGAGATCGACCGCTACCGGCCGATCTTCGTCATGGGCGAAGTCGGCGCCGCAGGGCAATATTCCTATGTGCCGGGATTGACGGTGCAGAAGGCGATCGCGATCGCCGGAGGCTTCACGCCGCGCGCCAACCAGGAAAGCGTCGACATCACCCGCGATATCAACGGCAAGGTGATGACCGGCAGGGTGCAGACATCCGATCCGCTCCTGCCCGGCGACACCGTCTACGTCCGCGAACGCCTGTTCTGAAAATCAACGTGGCGGCTCACCTTCGGATCGTCCACTGCTTCCGCTCACCTGTCGGGGGAATCTTCCGGCATGTGCGCGACCTGACCGAGGCGCAGGTCGCCGCCGGCCATTCCGTGGGTATCGTCTGCGATTCGACCACGGGCGGGGACTATGAGGAGCGGCTGTTCGGAGCGATGAAGGAGCGCCTGGCGCTCGGCATCCATCGCACGCCGATGCAGCGCCATATCGGACCGGGCGACATCGCCGCAGCCTGGCGTACCTATCAAATCATCAAGGAATTGCGGCCGGATGTGCTGCACGGGCATGGCGCCAAGGGTGGCGCCTATGCCCGTCTGTTCGGCTCACTGTTGCGGGTTTCAAGGTCTCGCGTGGCCCGCCTTTATTCGCCGCATGGCGGCTCGCTGCACTATGACGAAACGACGGCCACCGGAAAGCTGTTCTTCGCGCTGGAGCGTTTCATGGCCCGCTTCAGCGACTGTCTTCTGTTCGTTTCCGAGTACGAGCGGACAACCTATCGACGGAAGGTCGGCGAGCCGCCCATCCCCAACAGGCTGGTCTATAACGGCCTGCGGGCCGTCGAGTTCGAACCGGTGGCGCCGGCGGCTGATGCGGCCGATCTCATATACATCGGCATGATGCGCGATCTCAAAGGCCCGGACATCTTCATCGATGCGCTGGCGCGGGCCGGCAGGGAGCTCGGACGCCGGCTAAGCGCGGTGATGGTCGGTGCCGGCGACGACCTGCCACGCTACCACGCTCAGGTGGAGCGACTCGGACTGAAGGGCCACGTCCGCTTTCTGCCGCCGATGCCGGCCAGAGAAGCCTTCGCCCTGGCCGAGCTAATCGTCGTCCCGTCCCGCGCGGAAGCAATGCCCTATATCGTGCTCGAGGCCCTGGCAGCCGGCATGCCGATGATTGCCACCGCCGTGGGCGGCATTCCCGAGATCTTCGGCGAAGACTCCCCTGCCCTGATCCGACCCGATGCCCGCCAACTTGCCGACAGGCTCAGAACGGCTTTCGACGATCGCGGCGCCTACCGCAAGCTGATGCCGCAAAACCCCGAGTTGAAAGCGCGATTCGGGGCCGACGTGATGGCGGCCGAGATCGAGAAGGCTTACTTCGCGGCGCTAAAGCTTTAGAATTTACTAATCTAGCTATAGGCGTGAAAAAAACCGCCAGTCGTCGCAAGCAACAACACGCATTCAAAGCCACCTGTTGTTTCAAGGCTTTCTTAGCTCTCTTTTGCTATTCACTCGCGCGAAGCTCGCGGACAATCCCCATGAACGAGATCGACCCCGCGCACCGCTTTTCGATGGAAGCGGTGCGCAAATTCGACGGCCCGACCGAAGCTCAAGTGCCCGGCATCAATGACGTGGCGCGACAGGTCGCCTCGCAGTACCGGCGCGATACAATGTCGCCGATCATGGTCAGCGGCGTGCTGCGCATGGTCGAATTCGCCGTGCTCTTCCTGTCAGGCATCTGCCTCTATTTCTACTATGTCGGCTTCTTCAACTATCTCGCCTGGCAATATCCGCTGACGATCGCGGCAGCTTCGTTCCTGGCGGTGGTGCTGCTTGACGTCAGCGACAGCTACCAGATCGCGGCGCTGATGCGCCCCCTCGCCAATTTCGGCCGCGTGCTCCTCGTCTGGGCCGGCACCTTCGCGCTGATGGCTCTCACGGCCTTCGCCATGAAGGCCTCGGAGGACTATTCGCGCCTCCTGTTCGGCAGCTGGTTCGTGGTCGGCTTCGTGCTGATCTTCGGGCTCAGACTGGTGATGTCCAGGCTGATTAGGCGCTGGGCGCGCGACGGGCGCATGGAGCGCCGCGCGCTCATCGTCGGCGGCGGCAAGTCGGCCGAAATGCTGATCCGCTCGGTCGAGAAGCAGCCGTACAACGACATTCGCATCTGCGGCATCTTCGACGATCGCGGCGACAAGCGCTCGCCGCCGATCGTCGCCGGCTACCCGAAGCTCGGCACCATTTCCGAGCTGATCGAGTTCTCCCGCATCGCCCGCATCGACATGCTGATCGTGTCTCTGCCTCTGACGGCGGAATCGCGCGTGCTGCAGCTTTTGAAGAAGCTGTGGGTTCTGCCGGTCGACATCCGGCTCTCGGCGCATTCCAACGCGCTGCAGTTCCGCCCGCGCGCCTATTCCTACATCGGCTCGGTGCCGATGCTCGACATTTTCGACAAGCCGATCAACGACTGGGACTCGGTCGCCAAGCGCAGCTTCGACATCATCTTCTCGCTTGTCGGCATCATCGTATTCTCGCCGGTGATGCTCGCCACCGCGATCGCCATCAAGCTCGACAGCAAGGGGCCGGTGCTGTTCAAGCAGAAGCGCCACGGCTTCAACAACGAGGTCATCGAGGTCTACAAGTTCAGGTCGATGTATACCGACAGGTCCGACCCGACCGCCAAGCAGACGGTGACCAAGAACGACCCGCGCGTCACCCGCGTCGGCCGCTTTATCCGCAAGACCTCGATCGACGAGCTGCCGCAGTTCTTCAACTCGCTGTTCGGCTCGCTGTCGCTGGTCGGGCCGCGCCCGCATGCGATCGCCGCCCAATCGCACAACCTGCTCTACAACGAGGTGGTCGACGGCTATTTCGCCCGCCACAAGGTCAAGCCGGGCGTCACCGGCTGGGCGCAGATCAACGGCTGGCGCGGCGAGATGGACACCAATGAAAAGATCCGCATGCGCACGGAATACGATCTCTACTACATCGAGAACTGGTCGATGCTGTTCGACCTGCGCATCCTGTTCCTGACGCCGGTCCGCCTGCTCAACACGGAAAACGCCTATTGAGCGCGCTCGCGCAGGAGTTGCCGGCGGACGCGGTGAGCAAGTTGCCGCCTCAGGCGGTCAACCAGTTGCCGCCACAGGCGGTCAACGCAAAGCTGATCGCGCTGATCTCGTCGGCCGCTATCGTCGTCGGCATCCTGCTTTCCGGCTTCGTCATCAGCGAGCCGGCACCCTACGAGCTCTACATGGCCGGGCTGATCGCCGTCTGGGCGCTGTTCGGCCTCAGAATATCGCGAGCGATATTGCCGCTGCTGGTGCTGTTGGTGGCGATGAACATCGGCGGCATGATCGCGATGACGCAGATGGCGGATCTCGCCAACACGCCGCTCTATCTGGCGGTCTCGCTGTTTCTCGCCTTCAGCGCGGTCTTCTTCGCCTCGGTGACATCGGTCCAGCCTGACCTCTACCGGCTGATCTTCATCGCCTATGTGGCCTCGGCTGTGGCGACCTCGCTGCTCGGCATCGCCGGCTACTTCCATGCCTTTCCGGGCGCGGAGATGTTCACAAAATACGACCGCGCCGCCGGCGCCTTTCAGGACCCGAACGTGTTCGGTCCGTTCCTGGTGCTGCCCGGCACCTACCTGCTTTATCTGCTCTTGACCGGCCCGGTATCGCGCATGCCGCTTCTGGCGGTGCCGCTATTGATCATCACCGCCGGCATCTTCTTCTCCTTCTCTCGCGGCGCCTGGGGCATGTTCGCGGTGTCGGCGGTGCTGCTCACCGCATGCCTCTTTCTGCAGAGCGCCAGCGGCATGTTCCGCCTGCGGGTCGTGGTGATGACGATCGCCGCGCTCGCGCTGCTGATCATCGCCATCCTCGTCATCCTGCAACTGCCCGGCGTGTCGGACATGTTCACCCAGCGCGCGCATCTCGAGCAAAGCTACGATACCGCGCGCCTCGGCCGCTTCGCACGCTATACGATCGGCTTCCAGCTGGCACTGGAACACCCGTTCGGCATCGGCCCGCTGGTCTTCGGCACGATCTACGGCGAGGACACGCACGACATCTGGCTGAAGGCGCTGATGGACTATGGCTGGCTGGGCTTCGTCTCGTTCCTGACGCTGACCCTGTGGACGATCTGCGCCGGGTTCCGCATCCTCCTGCGCGCTCGTCCCTGGCAGCCCTATCTGCTTTGCGCCTATGTCGCCTATCTCGGCAATATCGGGCTCGGCACCTTCATCGACATCGATCACTGGCGCCATCTCTATCTGCTGCTCGGGCTGATCTGGGGCGCGATCGCGCTGGAATACCGGCACCAGAAGGAATTGCGGTTGGCGCGCGCCATCCCTGCTGCGGCACAGTCGTCGGCGAAATAGCCGCCGAATTCGGTTGACCCGCACGGGGTTCTCACGATACATCGCCACCCGGTCCGGAGTGTAGCGCAGCCCGGTAGCGCACTTGACTGGGGGTCAAGGGGTCGTCGGTTCGAATCCGGCCACTCCGACCATTTTTCAAGCCTGAGACTTGCCCCCCAGAAGTCCCCTCCAATCTACTACTGGCACACGTCGACCCATTTGGCGTCTACAAGTTCGGCCATCCGCTGCGGCGCAATCCGCACGGCGGCATTCGTCGCGCCGGCGGCGGGGACGACCTCGTCGAAGGCTTTGAGCGTCACATCGCAAAAGACCGGCAGCGGCGCCGGCAGACCGAAGGGACAGACGCCGCCCGGCGGGTGGCTGGTCGCGGCAAGCACCTGTTCGCCGTCGAGCATGCGCGGCTTGCCGCCGAGCGTGTCCTTGCATTTGCGGTTGTCGAGCCTGGCAGTGCCGCTGGTCACGACCAGCATGGTCTCGTCGCCGACGCGCAGGCAGATGGTCTTGGCGATCTGCGCCGGCAGCACGCCATGGGCGTCGGCCGCCAGTGCCACGGTCGCCGAGCTCGCTTCGGTGACCAGCACCTCGATGTCGGGTGCATGTTCGGCAAAGAAGGCGCGGACCGATTCCAAGCTCATGAGCGAAACCTCAATCAGGCATGTTGGCCAGTCGATGCCGCCGAATCGTGGCAGCGGCCGGGATTGCCGCATGGCGCGCCGGCAGTTGGCAAGGGCCAGGGAACCATCTGTGGAAGACGCAAAAAAGCCCGCCAGGGCGGGCCATGGCGGGCTTTTTTCGCGGACGCTTCAGCGTCTCTATTGCTGTGTGGGCCGATTCTCTTCGATCGGCATCATGATCAATTCCTCTTCCGGCACCTGCAGCGCGGAAGCGATACGCCTGAGCTTGGCGGGGTCGGCGTCTTTGCCGTCCTCGATGTCGACGATCTCGCCCACGGCCAGGCCGCAGGTCAAGGAAAGCTCCTCAATCGTATATCCCCTCGTTTCGCGGACGGCTTTCAGCGGATTGAGGCCGGACGCGGCAATAATGTTGTTGGAAACAGCGTTTCTTGCGGTGTTGGGCATGGCAACTCCTTGGGATGAAACAACACAGATGAAATGTGGCGTTGCCTGAGACGGGCGGGAGAATGGCCGTTAACGGATGATTTGCCAAGAGGCCGTTTTGGCCGTCACGCCATCGTGACCGTGGTCATCGGCTGGGAGCCGAGGCCGCAGGCCACCGACATGTAAGGTGGCGCGAAGCCCAATCAAGATCTTTTGAAGCGCCGAAGGCCGCACCCGCCGGCATTTTGCCCACTCCGATTCGTTAGCTCTCCGTCGCTTGCCGGAAGGCGGGCGACGCCAGCCCCTTTGAAGAGGATCGGAATCCATGAAACTGAAGCTATTCCTATTCGCTGTCGTACTCGGCATGATTTCAGGCTTTGCGGGCGCCGCTCAGGCGGACACCGTGCGCTTGCGCGGCACGGTGGTCGACCTCGCCGGTACGACGCTGACGGTGAAAGCCCGCGACGGCAAGACCGATACGATCACCCTTTCCCCCGACTGGATGATCTCCGGTGTCGCCAAGGCGTCGGCCGCCGATATCAAACAGGGCGATTTCCTCGGCATCGCATCGGTGTCCAAGGCCGACGGCGGCAGCGGCGCGCTGGAAGTCGTGATCTTCCCGGCGGCGTTAAAGGGAACCGGAGAAGGCGACCGCGATTGGGATTTGCAGCCCAACAGCCGAATGACCAACGGCACTGTCGCCGACGTGACCGAGGTCAACGGCAGGACCGTGACGCTGACCTACAGCAATGGCCAGAAGAAAGAGATCGCCATCCCGCAATCGACGCCGATCGTGAAATTCGCGCCCGCTGCCCCCGCGGATCTCAAGCCAGGCATGACCGTGTTCGTCAGCGCCGAGCGCGGCAGCGGCGGCAAGCTCGTTTCGCGCCGGGTGGTGGTCGGCAATCATGGCGTGGCGCCGCCGATGTGAGGCGCGCAGCTGACGCATCAAGCTCGAAAAGCATGGTGTCGAGCCGTCCATGCGCGCCCGCAAGGGCGCGCGGCGCGATCGTGGTTCGCCAGAAACAATCCAGAAACAAAAATCTACAGTCCGGAAAAAGTGTCGAAAAAATCCAGGAGGATAGTGCCGATCGCGGGGCTTGGGTCACCGATTTGGTCCGGTGAACTCCGGAACGCCCGCGTAAAAGGAAACGAAATCATGAAGAAGTCCCTCCTCTCCGCGCTCGGGCTGGCTCTGGCCCTGGCATTCACCATGCCGATCCTCGGCACGACCAGCGCCGATGCGGCCCCGGTGGTAAAGCACCACCATCACAAGCATCATCGCCGGCACCATCATCATCATCACCACCACCATCATCACCACCATAAGAAGGTGGTTGAGAAGAAGGCCTGATCCTTCCCACCTGCCGATGGGAAGGCAGGCCTTCATTGTATTGGTCGCGCAAGTCTTCCCATCGGAATTTTTCGCTTCGTGGGACAAGCCTCTCCTTTGAGCACCCGCTGTCCCTTGATTTGAGCACCTGCTGTCCCCTGATGAGCGCGCAGCCGGGTTCGATCGCTTTTCAAGCGGTCCCGACCTCTTGCCTCATCAAGTCGCCACTGCCCAACGAGCGCTTAGCGCCGCCGGCAAATTCGGCACCTACGGTAATCCCTGAACCCTGACACCTTCACAGCAATGCTCGCCAGGCGACAAAAATTGCGCGGGCCATGAACCTTTCCATTGGAGGCCGCACCAAGCGGTCATGGACGCCACGAAGGCGTTCCTCAACCCGACCGGGACGCCAGAAAGCGATCCCAACAACCAATGGAAGGAAATGCTCAAATGACCAACTTCAAGCGTATCTCGCTCGCCGCCGCCTTCGTCGTCTCGGCTTTCGGCTCGGTTTCCGCGCCGGCCTTTGCCGGCACGCATCCGACCGGCGACGGCGGTGCGGTCTGCAAAGGCTCCGGCTCCTGTCTGGTGCTGCAGCTCGACTGTAAGGGCACCTACACCGACGCCACCGATAAGAACGGCACCGTCTACGGCAAGTGCAGCCAGGTCATGAAGGTCGATCCTAAGAGCCGGATCAAGCTCGCGAACTGATCGAAGCCGGAGCCCACTCCATCCCGATTCCATCCGGTTGGACTCTCGTGCTGACGGAATGGCGGCCGGCGCGAACGGTCGCCATTTCTGTTTCGCAGCCCGGAGTCAGCGCCGGCTGATCAGAAGGCCGGCAAGCAGGCCGACCACGACCAGTCCGACGGCGGCCACGGTGGCCGGATGCTCGCGCGCGGTGTGCTCGAGCGCCCTGCCCCGGCGCCTGATTGCCGGCAGCGCCTCGTGAAAGCGGTCGGCGAGCTGCGAATAATAATCGGACGCCGCCTCGCGGCCGTCCTCGTAATAGGTGTCGCCGCGTTTTGCCAAGGCTTTCCTGACATCGTCAAGTTGACGCGAGAGCGCCGCGACCTGCCTGTCCAGATCGAGATCGGAAAGGGTCGAAAACCACGCCATGCCTGATGTCCTTCTCTTGCAGAGAAGGGCTAACGCATGGATGCCACAGCAGTTCCGGCTGTCAGAGACGTCGGCCGTCCAAGCCGCCGGAGCGGCACCCGAAGCTCAACGCACCTGGTCGAGCAGGCGCTTGCACTCCAGAAGGTCGAAGAGCGCCTCCTGCAGCAAGGCCCGGTTGTCGCGCGACAATTTCGAGGAGTCCGGCTGCACGGGACCTTCGTCGTCTCCCTTGCCAAGGCCGAAGAAGCGGCGGCTGGGCTTCACCTTGGGCTGACCGACGAGCGCATCCTCGTCGCCGCGCGGCTGGGCAGCCGCGGTCAGCGGCACCTGCTCGGCCTGGCGGCGCTGCGCGATCGCCTCGACGGCTGCCATGTCGCCATTGCCGATCGCGACCAGGAAATGGTTTCCGTTCTCGCGCAACAGCTTCTGCACGCCTTTGATCGTATAGCCCTGATCATAAAGCATGTGCCGGATGCCCTTGATCAGTTCGACATCCTGCGGCCGGTAGTAACGGCGGCCGCCACCACGCTTCATCGGCTTGATCTGGTTGAAACGGGTTTCCCAGAAACGCAGCACGTGCTGCGGCAGGTCGAGATCTTCCGCAACCTCGCTGATGGTACGGAAAGCATCGGGGCTCTTGTCCATGGGCGAATCCTCACGCTGGACCGCAATCCGGAGTTGATCCGAATCGCACCTTATTTCAGCGGTTTATGAAGCGATATTCAAGCCCGGCGTCAAAGGGGCCGCGGTTTTCAACCGGCATTCGAGGGTTACTTGACGCCCTTGGCCTTGCTGTTCTGGTGCGAACGCAAGATGCGGTTCTTCAGCACGTTCGAGGATTTGAAGGTCATCACGCGGCGCGGCAGGATCGGCACTTCTTCGCCGGTTTTGGGATTGCGGCCGATGCGCTCATTCTTGGAGCGGACATGGAAAGTCGCGAAGGAAGACAGCTTCACCGTCTCGCCGCGAACGATGGCTTCACAAATCTCATCCAGGACGGCCTCGACCAACTCGGCCGATTCAGTTCGCGACAAACCAACCTTGCGGTAAACGGCTTCGGCTAGGTCGGCACGCGTCAGTGTCTTTCCCCCCATGCGACCGTCCCATCAGCTCAAAAACATAAATCGATACAGGCAGCGGCAGAGCCTAAGTAATTGATCCGGCAAGGTCAAGGACCGAACCCCCGCGTTCGGCACTTACCAGCGCAGCAACACCGCGCCCCAGGTAAAACCCCCGCCCATCGCCTCGAGCAGAACAAGGTCGCCCTTCTTGATGCGGCCGTCGGCGACGGCCACCGACAAAGCGAGCGGCACGGAGGCAGCCGAGGTATTACCGTGCAAATCGACGGTGACTACGACTTTCTCTTCGGCTATCCCGAGCTTCTTGGCGGAAGCGTCAATGATCCGTTTATTGGCCTGATGCGGCACGAACCAGTCGAGGTCTTCCGCCGTGATGCCGGCCTCGGCGAAAGTGGCCTCGATAACGTCGGTGATCATGCCGACCGCGTGCTTGAAGACCTCGCGGCCTTCCATCTTGAGATGGCCGACCGTTCCCGTGGTGGACGGGCCGCCGTCGACGAAGAGTTTTTCCTTGTGGACGCCATCCGAACGCAGGCTGGCGGCCAGCACGCCGCGATCGGCGATGTTGCCAGCCCCTTTCGCCGCTTCGAGCACCACGGCGCCGGCGCCATCGCCAAACAGCACGCAGGTCGAGCGGTCGCTCCAGTCGAGGATGCGCGAGAAGGTTTCGGAGCCGATCACCAGGACGCGTTTTGCCAGCCCGCCGCGGATATAGAGATCGGCGGTGGCGACCGCATAGACGAAGCCGGAACACACGGCCTGCATGTCGAAGGCAAAGCCGTGATGCATGCCGAGGCGGTTCTGGATTTCGACAGCCGTCGCCGGGAACGTGTTATTAGGCGTCGAGGTCGCCAGCACGATCAGGTCGATATCCGCTGGCGTCAGGCCGGCGCTGTCGAGCGCGGCGCGCGCCGCCGCCTCGCCCAGCGAGGCCGTCGTCTCGTCATCGGCTGCGACGTGGCGCTGGCGAATGCCGGTGCGCTGGACGATCCACTCGTCGGAGGTCTCGACCATGCCTTCGAAATCGGCATTCTTCATGATGCGGCGGGGCAGCGCGGCACCGTTGCCGCGCACAACTGATCTGATCAAGGTTCGTTCCTATTCCTCGGCCTCGACGGCGACGCCGGATTTCCTATTTGCCTGGGCAGTCGGATTGCGCGCATGGAACAGATCGAGATCGGCCTCGATCCGGTCAAGCAGATTGTTGCGCACCATGTCGTAGCCGAGCTCGATCGCCGCGGCAAAGCCATCCGAATCGGCACCGCCATGGCTCTTCACCACAATGCCGTTCAGGCCCAGAAAGACGCCGCCATTGGAGCGGCCGACATCCATCTTTTCGCGCAGCCGGTCGAAGGCACCTTTGGCAAAGACGTAGCCGATCCTGGCCATCAGCGTGCGGCTCATGGCGGCCCGCAAATAGCCCGCGATCTGCCTTGCCGTGCCCTCGGCGGTCTTGAGCGCGATGTTGCCGGCAAAGCCCTCGGTGACGACCACGTCGACCGTTCCCTTGCCGATGTCGTCGCCCTCGACGAAGCCGCGATAGTTCATCGAGGCCATGTTGGCCTCGCGCAGCATGCGCCCGGCCTCCTTGACCTCCTCCTGGCCCTTGATCTCCTCGACGCCGACATTGAGCAGGCCGACGCTCGGCCGCTCGATACCGAACACCGAGCGCGCCATTCCGGTGCCCAAGATGGCGAAATCGACGAGCTGATGCGCATCCGCACCGATGGTGGCGCCGACATCGAGCACCACGCTCTCGCCGCGCGTCGTCGGCCAAAGCGCCGCGATCGCCGGGCGGTCGATGGTGGCCATGGTGCGCAGGCAGAATTTCGACATCGCCATCAACGCGCCGGTGTTGCCGGCCGAGATGCAGGCCTGCGCGGCGCCGTTCTTCACCGCCTCGACCGCTTTCCACATCGACGATTTCCAGCGGCCGTGGCGCAGCGCCTGGCTCGGCTTGTCGTCCATCCTGACAGCGATCTCGCAATGGACGAACTCGCTCACCTCGGCGAGCTTGGGAAACTTGGCCAGTTCGGGACGCACAGCGTCCTCGCGGCCATAGATGACGAAACGGATGTCAGGGCGGCGGATGGCGACCGTCATCAGCGCGGGGATGACGACGCCTGGTCCGTGATCCCCGCCCATGGCATCGATGGAAATCCTGATCACGCGGTGTTTTTCTCACGGTTTGCCTGGCTAGCGGCGGGCGCCTGCCGAGGTAAGGGGGCTCGCGAAGGTTCGGCGAAAATAGCGGTTTTGGGCTGCCGCACAACCAACTTTTCCAAAATCCAGGCCGCCTTCAGGATTTTCCGAGCAGCGAACGCAGCTTTTTCTGGAATTCGCTTTCCTCGGGCTGATCGTCACC
>NZ_RZSF01000178.1:0-13424 GCF_004023325.1 Mesorhizobium sp. M1A.F.Ca.ET.072.01.1.1
GGTCATGGCGGGTGTGGCTCGCGAGATGCGGTGGAAGGGTTGGCCTAAGCAACCGAATCCTGCGCCAAATCAATCGCTTAAGCTACATCCGCCAGCCTCAAAGGCCCATCGTCGTGCATAAGACGGGCTAAAAAGGCCGACATCAAGGCAGGAAAGGTGCCGGACGAGTGGCAGTAGAAGCCAGCCAAGCTGCGCCAGAAGGACCGGGACGCACGCTGGACCGTGAAGGTCTCGAAGGCCAAGGCCGATGAGGAGGGAAAGACGAAGCAGCGCGATATCGGCCAAAACCCGTCACCACTTCGTCGGCAACCAGCAGCACGTCGTACTTCTTCGGCACTGCCTGGATTATTCCCAGTAGCCGGCCGGCGGTGGCACGATGCCGCCAGTGCCAAGGTCGGCTCGCCGATGAAGGCGGCGACCGTGTCCGGCCTTCGGCCAAGATCATCTCCTCGACGGCGCAGTATTGCGAAACTGCTCTTCACTCAGCGAGCGGTCGGCGCGGCGGAAACAGTAGGGCGCCTCGGTGTGCGGGACCGGCGCACGCGGCAGGTCGAAGGCGTTGTGAAATGCCGGAGCCGTGATAGCCGCGCCAGCGCGAGATGATCTTCTTCTTATTCGGCCGCCCCAGCTCGTTGTTGTAGTCGACGCCGCCGCCAACCGCCAGCAGGCGACGATCTCGGGGATGTCGCGGATGACGCGTTTGAAGTGGTCGAATCGGCCTGGCGGTGGCTGGCCAGCGTCACCTCCATTAGCACAGTGGCGACCGGCGCTATCGTTCGTATGGCAATCGAGGCATGATAGCCGGACACGATGCCGGCCTTTTCCAGTTTGCGCAGTCGCATCCAGCACGGCGTCGGCGACAGTCCGGCCTTGTCGGCCAGCGCCAACTTGGTGATGCGCCCGTCGCGCTGGATGGCGTCGAGGATTTTGAGATCGGTCGGATCGAGTCTTAGGAACGCCATGCTAAGTATCCATTTGACGCACTTATATCAGTCCAATTTCCGGCCTGTAGCATGCTCCCGTGTCAGCGCCGATCGCAATATGATCCGCTACCAGTCCGATTGTTAATCCCCGTCGCGGCAACCGACACCTACTGTCGTGTTTGTCGGATCCGCGACCCATTGTTTTCGACCTGACAGCCTGCTGCACTCCGGGTCAAGTCATTGAACACAACTCAGAAAAATATATCTAAGGCTCCCTCGGCGCAAATTGGCATGACTTTTGAGAAGTCCTCTTCGTGAAACGCGACGCGAGGCGGAACGGGTGTTCGCCGGGAGGGTTCGAATGGTCAGAGATAGCCAGAGCTTCTCGTTGCCACGCAACGTCCAGTTGCCGCGAGTGACATTCCGAAAACCGACCGAGATTCATGCCGCCGTGTATGGCAAGGCATCGCGAAGTGCCCGCCAGTGGACCGCAACTCGCTGTACTGCGAGCTCTTGCTCTGCACTGATTTCGCCGACACCTGCGTGCTCGTTGAGTGTTCCGGGCGGTGGTTGGGTGGATTCGGCTTATCGGCGGCCGAGCGAGCCCTCGACGCCCTTCATTGCCGTGCATCCTGAGATACGCAACACACGGGTGGGCAAGGGGCTGATCATGTCAGCCCTGAACAGGCCATCTTGCGAGAGCGTGACGCACATCAAGGCCACGGTGACACTCAGCAACCGGGCGTCCAATTTGCTCTTCGCAGGTGTGGCTCGGAATCTGCGCGCGCCAATCCGGCAGGCTCTGTGCTTCGACCGAGACATCGATTTTAAGGGACAGCATGAGAGCGAGCACCCGATAGCCATCGGCCGCATTGTACGCTCCATCAGCCCTGCAGGCATGCCCGCCTGCCTAGCAATACCTAAATAAGGAGGCAGCGATGACTGACCGAAGCGCACCAGATGGCGGGGACGAATTTGCGATCTTCAACCATCTTGAGTCCGAAGTTCGCAGCTACGCTCGCAGCTTTCCCGTCGTTTTCGCGAAGGCACGGGGCGCTCAGCTGTTTGCGCGAGATGGGACGGCCTATCTCGACTTTCTCATGGGCTGCTCTAGTCTAAACTATGGGCACAACCCACCTGAACTGAAGTCCGCGCTTGCAGACTACATTGCGGGTGACGGTATCACCCATGGCCTCGATCTGTATAACGAAGCCAAGGAATCTTTTCTGCGAGAATTCCACGAGACGATCCTTAGGCCGCGACAACTAGACTACGTGGTACAGTTTCCGGGTCCGACCGGCGCCAACGCGGTAGAGGCAGCCCTCAAGCTAGCGCGCAAGATCACTGGTCGGTCCAACATCATAGCTTTCACCAACGGCTTTCATGGCGTGAGCCTTGGCGCTCTCTCCTGCACGGGCAACCGATATCACCGCGCTGCCGCCGGCCAGCTGCTCGGCGGCGTAGCCCGGCTACCCTATGATGGCTATCTTGGAACCGCTGTAGACACCGCCGACTACCTTGATCGCCTGCTCTCGGACCCCTCCAGCGGCGTGGATGCCCCGGCGGCGGTGATTGTCGAGACAGTTCAGGGCGAAGGCGGCCTCAATGTCGCCGGGACGGCATGGTTGCAAAAGGTGGCGGCCATTGCGCGCAGGCACGAAGCTCTGCTGATCGTAGATGACATTCAGGCCGGTGTTGGCCGGACCGATGCTTTCTTCAGCTTCGAAGCAGCGGGGCTCCGTCCGGACATCGTCACGATGGCCAAGTCGATATCGGGCTATGGCCTGCCTATGGCCCTGGTCCTCATTGATCGAAAACTAGACAAGTGGGAGCCGGGAGAACACAACGGCACATTCCGCGGCAACTGCCACGCTTTCGTCACCGCCCGGGCAGCCCTGGAGCACTTCTGGCGAACGGAGAGCTTTGCAGCGTCAGTCAGGGAGAAAGGCAATCTGCTGAAAAGCCGCCTTGATCAGATCGCGCGCAAGTACGATCCAAGGCGAGTGTCGTCCAAAGGTCGGGGCATGATGCGGGGCATCGATCTGAAGTCGGGCGAGATTGCCGGTCAAGTCGTCAGGACCGCCTACCAGAAGGGTCTCATCGTCGAGACCGCCGGTCCCAAGGACGAGGTCGTGAAATGCCTGCCACCCCTCGTCATTGGGGAGGCTCAACTTAGCCAAGGTCTCGACATCTTCGAGGACGCTATCGATACCGTGATCGGCAGCGCAGTGAACACGGCAGCTTGAGATCTGATGATGATCGTCAGGGATCTCATGAAGAGATACTGACAGTCCGACGTGTCGAAACGTCGAGCGGGGAAAGCGTGCGGTTGCTTCTCAAGAACGATGGGATGGGCATATCACCAGGATCTATCCGGACGCCCGGATCAAGATGCATTATCGGAACTACCTTGAGGCGGTCTACTGCATCTCGGGAACGGGCTCTACCGACGATTCCCAAGCGGATGAGGTCCAAGTCGTGCGACCGGGCATCATTTGCGCGTTCGATAAGCATGACGCCCACCCGCTGTGTGCCGAGACCGAATTGGTGTTGGCCTACGTCTTTGTACCTCCGCTTGCGGACCGCGAGGTGCATGATGAGACCTAGGACCTCATGTCGCCCCAGGAAGCTCAATCCACGTCGGCAGCGAGAGTATTCGGATCCATCGCGTCCGCCGCGGATCGTCACTCTGCCGCTTACACTGAACCTACACGAGCACAGCCGCAGACCAGAAAAGTATAACGGCCGGTCGAATTTCGATGGATCTCCCGTGGCGGGCTGTCCGGTGCGGCTTCGCATTGTAGGACATTGCGATAGGAGAAGCTCGCGACAATTGGCCCCTGATTTGTAGTGCATTATCAATCTAACGGTAGAGGACCCTGCAATGCGCGACGACGCGACCACCCTTGAGGTATCGACATATATCTGCTCGCTTGACCGGAAGGCCCGCAAAGCGGGCGTGCAATTCAGGATGGGGGAAGATTTTGAGGAGTACCTTTCAATTACCAGTAAGATTGCCGGGAAATATCCTACCTTTCCGAACTTCCGCCCGGATTGTTCACAGCTTAAGCCTGGCCAGGCGTTTTGGGTCGTTGGAGAAGATAAATTCGGAAAAGTAGCGCATGTCCAGGCGCTTCGTGTGGATGATCTGGCGCCTACCAACTTGGCTGACCATCTTGAGTCATTGAAAGCCTGCTATGTGGATCCTGCAAGGCATGCCGGCGCGGGTTCGTCGTGTGTTTGTGTCGCGCCGACTGCTCGGAACATAAGCGGGATCGTAGCGTATCACGGCGATTTATGGCTCCGAAGTGACCTTAGAGGACGGGGCTTAGCACCCACGCTTGCAGGTGTCGCTTTTGGGCTGGCATGGGCGAAATGGTCCCCCGATTTCATCTATGCTCTTGTGCCTACTTGGCTTATCCAAAAGGGAGTCGCCGATCAATACGGCTATCTTCACAAAGAAGCACATGGATCCGTCCTGAGTTTACCTGATCGAGACATCGAAGATGATGACTGGCTCATTTGGCTCACTCAACGCGAGTTATCCCAGCTAATCAAATGCTCGGCGACTGAAACGATCGAGCGGCTTTCTTGAGCGCAATTGTACTGTCGGATTTAGCCTTTCTGACTCACGCAGACCTGACTATATGAAACTGTGGCGCCGGCCCGCAGCATGCTAGTCGCTAGTCGCTAGTCGCTACGGAGTGCCGGAGCAGATTGGCGCCTCGGGAAGGAGCTCGTCGATGCCCACCCTCTCGAGCGCAAGTCTGATAATGCTTGAGCCACTTGAGTTCGCCGTATCCATCTGGCGTGTCTTTCAATTAGTCGCGCGCGACCCCACCAATTTGCGGCTGCCCTGCGAGCCAGGCCTGCGCAGTCGCTGGCTTTCTGTCAGGTAACAGCGTGATCGGTCGTCGCCGCTCAAGGTCGCAGATGATTTTTCCGTACCGCGGCGCTCGAACTTCATCAAAAGTGAGTCAGAGCCCCTTTTTGCGCGCCGATCCAGGGTTCCCATTCCGTGCAAAGGCCGACAAAAAGCTAACCATCAATCACACGTGAAATGTGCGGCGCTCATGTTGATGGCGAGGTCGCAGTCGCCCGTTCGACCGGGTCTGTCGGAACATACGACCCCAAGTGTCAACCTGTTTAAGTGCACAGTGCACAGGTGACGCACAGTTTTCGGCGACAAATCTCTGCGCCAACAACAAAAAAGTAACGGGCTGCGACGAAAACTGCTGGAGAGGGGCAGCCTCAGCCGTCGGTGGACGCGAGCACGATCGGCAGCCTCTGCTCAACTGTCCAGGAGCGGCGCGTCCGCTGTCGGCCCGCACCCGTCGGCAGCAGTAGAGCCGCGGATGGCTACTGGTCACGCCTAACAATTTGGCCTACGGCCCACCATTAGGGGATCTGATGGGTCTCGCGATCCTTGTATTGCTAGTATCTAGCAGTTGCCTCAATAGTCTCATTTCGGCTTGAGAAATGAGGTTCAGCGCTGGATCGCAGTTTAAGTTGACCCCTTCCTCACCATAGCGCAGGCCAAATTTTCCGAGCTGCTCGTTGTCTTGAAGGCGTTGAATTAGTTTTCCTAGGCAGTCTACCTCATCGAAAGTCAATCGTTCCGGCCCGTACGCTCCGCGGTTTCGCACAGTCATAACGAGGTTCCTTTCATCGTTTCAATCGGTTCACGTTGGTTCTCGTAGTGAGGCCCACAGTAGCAGCCTATCGTCAAGGCAAAAGTATGCGGCGTCTCCGCCCCATCGATTCTTTGGTTGCAACGGTCAGGTCTACCGCTTCCAGATGGTCCCATGAGCACGTCGGGGAGTCCCGGACGAGCTCATTGTGAGGCGCTAATCCGTTGATCCGTTGCGCATAGGCCCAGGGCATAAGGGCGTCGATGTCTTTGGAGAGGTGGCCATTTGCGAGGCTGATGGCTGATGAAGAGATCGCGCAGGTAGGCGTATAGTCAACGCGGTTCATCTTGCCGCCAGGCCGGCCTCCGGCTGTTCCTTGGACGACGGCCGCGTCGACATCGACTCCAACCTCGTCGAAACGCGATCAGAAGTCCTGCCATGAACCGCCGCAATGCTCTCTTTGCCGGCCATGATAAAGGCGGCCGTAATTGGGCCCGTTTCGCCAGACTGATCGGCACATCGACGTACCAGATGATCCCGGTGTTCGGCGGGGAAGTCGTAGAACGCCAACAACGTCTCGCGATCCTTCGATCCTTCTTCAGGCGGTCGAGCGCATTGTCGTCGCCGTATTTCTCGGCGAACACATCGATCGCCATTTCGGCTGAGCGCTGAGCGTGTCGGCGCGCCGTAAATCTCGCGCAAATCCGTCTTCATGTTGGCCTGCACCGAGAGCGGCACCTTGTTCAGGACGTTGGCTATCTTGTGCACCCAGCAACGTGGGTGCCTGGTGCCGGGAAAGACCTTGTCGAGCGCCTTCCAGAAGCCGAGCGCGCCATCGCCGACGGCAATATCGGGCGCGATCTTCAGGCCACGCCGCTTCACATCGCCGTCGAACGGCCGCGATCCCAAGACGGTCCGCAAGTGTGCGGCCTTCGAGGAGCGGTTTTGGATATCAGGTCGACTTTGCGCGGTTCACTACGCGTTGCGCGACGCTCGCGCGGCTAGAAATTTTTCCATCATCTGTCGCGATTCACCGGAGCTATAGGCTTCACGATGAATGCGCACTGCGGCCTCAAGGCACTCGTGGAATCCAACCTCGGTCATTTCTCGCAGCCACTGCTTATTCAAACGCATAGCTATTGGAGGTTTAGCGGCGAGCTCTCGCGCTAACAAAAGAGACTCCTGCATCACCCTTTCCGCTGGAACAATCTTGTTAATGATCCCGATTGAATGGCATTCGGTTGCATCCATTAGACGGCCGCTCAGGGTCAAATCTGTCGTGCGGGCAAGCCCAAGGATTTCTCTCATGATCCACGGCCCTGTTACACTCGCGATGCCAGAGTTGACTTCAGGTTGACCCATTTGCACTCCTTGATGGCCAATTCGGAAGTCACAGAGGAGCGCCACTTGAAATGCTGAACCAGCAGCGACTCCATTCAGGGCTGCGATGAGTGGCTTAGTGAGCGACCGAATCACGCTATATAAGCGTTCCCACTCACCAACCCAAGCGGACGCCTTATCGCCATCGAAAGTCTTAGCTTCGTTTAGATCTTGGCCAGCGCAGAATGCACGGCTGCCCGCTCCTGTCAAAACAATGGCGCACACTGTTTCGTTGCGCTCCAGTTCAACGAAAGCATCAACCAATTGACTCCGCATTGGTGCGTGCCAAGCGTTCAAAATCTCTGGCCTGTTCAGCGTGATCACAGCGATGTCATCATGCCTATCGACGAGAATATAATGATCCATACCCTGTCCCATTCTATTGAAGCCCAATGCAGCGCATGCAATCAGTTTTGGTCATTTGGCAGTTCAGGCCAATCGTTATTTCTCTTGCGGTGGCGTCTGGTTTGCCGGTACACCGTGTTCTTGCGCGTAAATGCTTGCCGATCTGCGGTAGCACCCGAATGCGATGACAGCCGATCTCGACGGTGCCCTCTCCCATTGCCTTGCCTTCGCGGAACTCGGGAAAGATCAATCTGCGTCCTTCATTTTAGCTGCAACCCGACTGCCATCGCCCGCCAGCCGGTTGCGGCGCCGAACGTGGGGCCGCAAAAAGCTAAAGCGCATAGTTCGCTGAATCCACTCGATTGTTCAACACACGGCCGTGCGTGATGAAATCCGTAATCAACTTTGCTGATCCGCAGGCCATCGTCCATCCCAGTGGTCCGTGACCGGTATTCAGGAAAAGGTTAGTGTAAAGCGTTGGTCCAACGAGAGGTGGGCCGCCAGGCGTCATCGGGCGTAAGCCGGACCAGTTAAGCACGGCATCTGCGTCGATGTGGGAGGCCAAGGCAGGCAAGATTTTTAGAACGTCATTCAGAACGCGCCATCCTTCTTTGGCATCGACGCGCGTATTGTATCTAGCAAATTCGGCTCGGCCACCCATGCGTAGCCGATCACCCATCGGCACCATCATCGCATGATACCCATCATCCATGACTGGTCGCGTTGGTCCGCCTCGCCACCCGTTTAATGCCACTGTAACAGAGTACCCTTTAACGGGGAGGATCGGTAGCTTGATACCGAGAGGTCGGGCTAAGAACGGACTGTAGCTACCAAGCGAAAGAACAAACGCATCGGCGCGGATGTCTCCCTGTGAGGTGACAACATGTGAGATCTTCGTAGAAGAAGCTTTGTCGATCCGGAGAACACTGGTGTTCATCAAGAACTCGGCACCCAATTCGGTTGCCAGGCGAGCCATTTCGTTCGTGAACTTGTGTGCGTCCCCACTTTCGTCGTTGGGAAAGAATACGGCACCAGCGTAGCGATCGATAACGGGACCAAGACAGGGTTCTTTCTCAAGGATTTGACCTTGATCGAGGGTTTCGAATTGAACGCCCCATCCCTGCATGTCGCGGCACTTTTGAACGAACTCAGACTTCCGCCCACCGCGCGGAAATACACGCATTGTGCCTCGTGTTGTCTGATCATAGTTAATGCGAGTTGTTTCGCGAATACTGCGGAGCGTATCCAAACTCAGGCTGGCAAGCCTGATGATTGCAATCATATTGCTTTTGTGGCGGTCATAAGTTGAGTTAGCCAAAAATCTAAAGCCCCAGCCGACCATAGAGGGTACCGCCCCCGGATTGATTTTGAGGGGCGAACTGCTGTCAAAAAGCATTTTTCCCAGACGCTTCACTGTCCCTGGGGAATTCCAAGGACTAGCGTCGCTTGGGGTCATCAAACCGCCATTTGCGAAACTCGTTTCCATTCCTGGTCGACCACAGCGATCAATCACAGTGACGTCATAACCATCTTTCGCAAGCATATAAGCCGTTGCACTACCTACAACGCCGGCACCGAGCACAACAACTTTCATCTCTTTGAGACCTTTTAGCTTTCTTCTGGTCCGAGCAGTACCCGGAACTACTGACGAGTTGTGGCGGCACGCGTCATCGGAGCCCAAGCGCCGGGCGAGATGGCGCTCAAGGCGCGCCGTAGCCACCCCCTCCGGGGGTCTTTATGATGCAAATATCGCCCGTGCGGACTTCGCAGGAATCGTTGCCGGCAAGGGCTTGCGTTTCACCAGAGGCGCGCTGAACCAAATTCTCCCCGGGCTGGCCGGGCTCGCCACCAGCAAGGCCAAAGGCACGTGTGCGCCGGTGAGATGACAGCACCGTCACCGTCATCGGCTCCAAGAAGCGCAGCCTGCGAACCACACCGTCGCCTCCGCGATATAGGCCCTGGCCACCCGAGCCTCGGCGTACTGAAAACTCCTCGACACGCACCGGGTAACGGCTCTCCAGCACCTCTGGATCTGTCATTCTGGTGTTGGTCATGTGCGAGTGGACCGCGCTCGCGCCATCGAAGCCGTTGCCTGCGCCGGTGCCGCCACAGATTGTTTCGTAGTTCTGATGTACGTCGTTGCCATAAACAAAATTGTTCATCGTGCCCTGTGAGCCGGCGAGAACCCCAAGCGCCCCATACAGTGTTTCGGTGATCGCCTGGCTGACCTCGGTATTGCCGGCGATAACCGCCGCTGGATAGCGCGGGTTGATCATTGTGCCTTCCGGCACATTCAGGTTAATCGGCTTCAGGCATCCCTCATTCATGGGAATATCCGACCCTACCAGCGTGCGAAAGACATAGAGGACGGCCGCCTTGCAGATGGCCAGCGGTGCGTTGTAGTTGCCATCGTCCTGAGCTGAAGTTCCGCTGAAATCGATGCTCGCAGAGCGTTTCTCGCGGTCGATCCGAATGGCGACGCGGATGACCGCACCGCTATCGAGTTCATAGGAGAACTCGCTGTCAGTGAGGACCTCTATGACCCGCCGCACGCATTCCTCGGCATTGTCCTGCACGTGCTTCATGTAGGCGTGCATGACGTCGCGGCCGAACTTGGCGAGCATCTTTTGCAATTCGCGCACGCCCGTAGCGTTCGCCGCCACCTGGGCGGCGAGGTCGGCGATATTCTGGTCTATGTTGCGGCAGGGATAGGGACCGCTGGAGAGCAGTTCGCGGGTTTCTTCTTTGCGGAAGCGGCCATCGCGGACGAGGTAGAAATCCTCGATCAGCACGCCTTCCTCGTCTATATGCTTGCTGTCGGGGGGAGCGGAGCCTGGCGTGCGCCCCCCGATGTCCGCATGATGGCCGCGCGAGGCAACGGCAAAGAGGATACTCCTGCCTTCTGCATCAAATACCGGCGTGATGACCGTCACGTCGGGCAGATGCGTGCCGCCATTGTAAGGATTGTTCATCATCAAGACGTCGCCCGGCCTGAGCTTGTCGCGATGGTCGCGCAGCACGGTGCGAACACTCTCGCCCATCGATCCCAGATGTACCGGCACATGCGGTGCGTTGGCGACGAGATTGCCCTCGGCATCGAAGATTGCGCAGGAGAAGTCAAGGCGCTCCTTGATATTTACCGAATAAGCGGTGTTCTGTAGCGTTACCCCCATTTGCTCGGCGATCGACATGAAGAGATTGTTGAAGACCTCCAACATCAGTGGGTCGGCCTCTGTGCCGATTGCCTCCGCCCGTTTCAGCGGCACAACCCGGCGCAGCATCAGGTTTCCGTAATCGACAATCTCTGCCTGCCAGCCGGGCTCAACAACATTGGTGCCGGTCGGCTCGGTAATGATTGCGGGACCGTCCACCTTGTCACCAATGGAAAGAGCCAGGCGGTCGACCAGCGGTATTTTCAACCATTCGCCCGCGAGAAAGGTGTCGACCGTTTCTCGGTCGCGCGGCGCCCCGCCTCCATTGATTACGTTCGTCGCCGCCGTCACACCAGTCGCGAGGATCGCCTCGACGGTGATCAGCTCGACGACGAGATCCGCTCCCTCAGGGGAATAGCCGAAGCGACTGTGATGGGCCCCGCGGAAGGCGGCACGCATTTCGTCCGGCGATCCGTACGCGATGGGGAGCGCCTGATGCGCGCCGGCGGTACGGATGTGGGCGGCGGCCGTGAGGCGAATCCGGGCCGGATCGGCGCCTTGCCGCTCGACCTCCGTCTGCGCCTCCGCCGAGAGGGCAGCGACAACCGTCTCGAAGACGTCCACCGCATCCAGCGGTTCATTGACCTGCCGTTCGCGCATCGCCCTGATATCGGCGAGCCCCATGCCGAAGGCCGACAGCACGCCGGCGAATGGATGGATGAAAATGCTTTCCATGCCCAGCACGTCGGCAACAAGGCAGGCGTGCTGGCCACCGGCGCCGCCGAAGCAGTTCATCGTGTATTTGCTGATGTCATGGCCGCGCTGGATGCTGATCTTCTTGATCGCGTTGGCCATGTTCTCGACCGCGATGCGCAGGAAGCCGTCGGCCAACTGCTCCGCGGTCTTATCGAGCCCGGTCTCGCCGGCGATCTCGCGCGCGAGATGAAGGAATTTGCCGCGCACCACTTCGGTATCGAGAGGCTGGTCAGCATTCGGGCCGAAGATATGCGGGAAAGCGCTCGGCTGCAACTTGCCGAGAAGCACGTTGCAATCCGTCACCGTCAGCGGTCCACCGCGGCGGTAGCTCGCCGGTCCGGGATCGGCGCCGGCACTTTCCGGACCGACCTGCATACGGCCGTTGCGGAAGCTCAGGATCGAGCCGCCGCCGGCAGCGACGGTGTGAATGCTCATCATGGGCGCACGGATACGCACGCCCGCGATCTCGGTCTCGAAGTCGCGTTCGTATTCGCCGCCAAAATGGCAGACGTCGGTGGAGGTCCCGCCCATGTCGAAGCCGATCAGCCGGTCAATGCCGACTGTCGCGGCCGTCCGTTCCATGCCCACGACGCCCCCCGCCGGTCCCGACAGGATCGCGTCCTTGCCCTGGAACAGGCGGGCATCTGTCAAGCCGCCGTTCGACTGCATGAACATGAGTGAGGTGGTGGCACCTAGGGCGTCGCTTACCTGGTCCACATAGCGACGCAGCAACGGCGAAAGATAGGCGTCGACGACCGTGGTGTCTCCGCGCCCCACCAGCTTAATCAGACGGCTCGTCTCGTGGCTGAGCGAAACCTGCGAAAAGCCAATCTCACGGGCGATGCGACCGACGAGAATCTCGTGATCGGGCCTGCGGTATCCATGCATGAAGGCGACCGCGACGGAGCGGAAGCCGCCTGAATGAGCGTTGGTGAGGACACGGCGAATTTCCTCCGCATCCGGCGCGACAATCACCTTGCCGTCGGCATCCACGCGCTCGTCAACCTCAATAACCTCCTCATAGAGAAGCTGCGGGAGCTGAATGTTAAAATCAAACAGGCGCGGCCGGTTTTGATAGCCGATGCGTAGCACGTCCCCCATGCCGCGCGTTGTTACGAACAGTGTCCGCTCGCCCTTGCGCTCGAGTAGCGCGTTGGTGGCCACCGTAGTCCCCATCCTGACTGACTCAATGGCGAAGTCGGGGATTGGCTCGCCATCTGCCAACCCCAGCAACTCCCGAATGCCCTGAATGGCAGCATCGCGGTATTTCTCGGGGTTTTCGGACAGCAGCTTGTGGGTCCTCAGCTCGCCCTCTGGTGCGCGCGCTACAATATCCGTGAAAGTACCGCCGCGATCCACCCAGAATTGCCACATTCGCCCGCACTCCAATTTTTTCGACGATCAATTCTTCCGTCTGTATACCTAACGGATACCGGATGGAAGAGTCAACCTAGCAGCGACGGATCCACGGCAAGCCGCCTCGGAGTTGACACAGTATCCAATTCGTGTACAGAAGTTGATGAGGGATGTGGCCGGTTCCCAAGGTCGTTTTCGACGCCAGCGGAGCGATGAGTTCGAACGGCGAAGGACCGCCCCCGGAGGAATTTGCCGGGCAGATCACCTGCGCCAATGGTCGCAGCACCAGAGTCTTAATTGCGAACAGGCCGCGTGAACCCGCTCGTCGCTTCGTGGAGATCATTCCAGCAATGGCAAGTCCTCACTTCCAGGGAACCGCTCCTGCCGGAACCCCGCAACCCAAAAAAAATGCCACCAATGCGGCGATACGACCATGAGTCGATCGCAGAACATCCGCGCTGCATTCGTGTTCGTCTCGCCGGCGGCGGCAGTCGCCCTGGCAATCTCGGGGCTGCCGCTGATCTACATCTTCTACACCAGTCTCGACGGTCCGAATTTCTCCCTAACCTTCTTCGGCGAGGTGCTGAGCAGCAGGCTGTTCTCCAAGACGCTCTCCACAACGCTAGAAATATCGTTCTACTCCTCGACGCTCAGCCTGTTCATCGGCTACATCGTGGCGCTGCATCTCGCACGCCAGTCGCCGAGCCGGCGTACGCTGCTGCTGACGCTGGTGCTGCTGCCGTTTTGGACCAGCGTTCTGGTCAAATGCTTTGCCTTCACCGTCATCCTCGGGCGCACCGGCATCATCAATTCGCTGCTCAGCTACGCGACAGGGACACAGGTCGCCATCCCTCTGGTGCTGAACCGGGTCGGCGTTATGG
>NZ_RZSF01000179.1:0-13421 GCF_004023325.1 Mesorhizobium sp. M1A.F.Ca.ET.072.01.1.1
TCCCAATAGCGGTCGATCGCCTCGCGGACAGTGAGAAGGTGGGTTCGCTGTGTATTGCCGCCATCAGCGTCGGGGTTTTCGCCTGCCTCTAGCCGGCGCTGTCGCTCGCCAACTACTAACCGCGCAGATGACACGTTGAGAACTACGTTAGAGCCGAGCGTTTTTCGGTAGCGTTTGCCGTTGAGCTGGTAGGCGTGAACGAAGGACTTGAACCCCATCACTGTGACGCAGAGGCCCAGTCCTGTGACAGAACCATTGCGAACTCGGCCGTCCTGGCCAACGGGGTGGCCCCAATAGATTTCCAGGTTCTTTTCAGGAGGGCAGGAGGCGCTTGCGACGACAGAAGCATCTAAAAATATCTTAGGCATTCCATATAACTTTCATATAACCAATTTATAACAAATGTTATATGAAATATAAAGTAATGACTTATCGTGCCGTGGAGAAAATGACGAAAAGACAGACAGATAGAGATTCCTATTGAATCTGGTATTTGTGCGATTTATGGTTCACACGGTAGGGGTCACAGGTTCGAATCCTGTACCGCCCACCAATGTTTTCAATCAGTTGAATGCTTGTAACACCGTTGGCGCCAGGCCATGTCACATTGATGTCACCGAACGGGCTTGTTTTGCAATCCGAAGGTCGGGAGTTCAATCCTCTCTGCCGGCACCAGAATTTTCAGTAAGTTAAGCGCTCAAATCTGAACCGGATTCCTGTCATGTACCTCCTGTGTAACCAAGAAAAGCAAGCTTATTCTGGCTCTTGCGATCGCTTAGAATGGCTTTTTCGAACCAGTCTGGCACCTTCGCGATTTCATTTCCGCTGACATTGTCCGGAACGTCGCGCCAGAACGCGATGATAGCGTCCGCGAATGCCTGAAACTGATCATCACTCACCCGGAGGTTCGTATGGTCCAACAGGTCCAGAGTCCCCGGCAAACCCGAACCAACGAGTCGATCTTCGAGGTATTCTGGATACGTCTTCTTTAACTCGTTCAGGGAGTTGCCGTCGCCGTGCTTGTAGACGTTGACTACCAGCCGCAGAGCGTCAAGCGCTTTGAAGTAGGCGGTGCTCCTGATCTCCCAGCCGAGACTCTCCAGCAGGTCCGCAATCTTCCCAAAGTCTGCTCCCCAGACCTTCGCAATGACCGTTTCGCCGCAATGCCAATGGCGGATTTCCTGAACTAGCCATTCTCGCAACCGCTTGTCCCATTGGTGGAACATACCCGCGACCACGCTCAGCCAAGTTTGGTCCCGCATGTCGCTAAGGAGCTCGTAAAACTCGATGCTGGCTTCGTGGGCTGCCTCGTAAAAATCCGAAGGGTCGTGCCGATCGGGATCAAAGCGATTGCTATTCTGCTCGAGCCAGTCGGCGGCGGCCTTTTCGGCCTCCTCTTCTATATTGTCGAACTGGGACAGCACGCGTTTGCGGGCTTGGTCGACATAGAATTGATGCCCCTTTATCAGGGTCTGCCGATGGAACGACCACATTTGAAAGAGTACATAGTTGCTCACGTTAGAGCCTTCTGCACGGCAGCCACATTGCAATAACCTGGCTCGCTAAGGGCAATCCGACCCATCGGACCAAACTGAATTCAGAATCTTAGCCCTTCTTGCAAAACTTCAACGCCAAGAACGGTGGAAGCGTGGCAAACTCTTTCCCTGCTCCTCCTATAGGGACGTCTTGAGATTTTATCCCAAGGACGGGATAGTCTGTCTTTCCCGCATCGAAGCGATCGGTTTCCGATTTAACTGGGACGGGCAGCGTAATGTGGTTTTCCGGAAGTTCCGCTACGGTCAGTTGGTGCACTTCGGAGCCGCCGGCCGCGCGAAACAATCGTTCCGTGAGGCCCTTGCCCTGACCTGCGCCAACGACAAACCTGCCCGAGGCGTCATCGAATGGTGTCCACCCGTCCGGACAGCCATCGCTGAGGTCGAAAGCCGCCACTGCACCCTTCGGAACGCCACCCAATTCGCCTATTATTATGGGCTTAAGGAAAAGCCACCACCCAAATAGAGCAGCGGCACCGAGAACAACGAAGATCCCTATCACCCACTTGGAAACTTGCTGAACAGCTTCCTTTCTTATTGCAGCTTTGAATTCCGCAGGAAGTTCGTCGAAACCTTGCGTAGCCATATCCACAGCTCCTGTCTACGACGCAGGATACTATCGCTGATCACATCTGCAAATACAAAGGGGAGCGAATATGGCCATGAGGCCTCCACACCAGTGGCGAGGACGTGGTAGTAATTGGATTAAACAACATAGTTAGGTGAAAGAGGTCGGATAGTTGGGACAGCTCGCATACAACGCGGCGACAGGGGACGTGGCCGAAGCGTTCTCTGCCACTGATGCAGCTTGGGAGAGCATTTGCGAGGCGCCTCTCGGGACATGGCTGATGCCGCGCACGGCTTGGCCGGCGGTCCCCAAAACGTCTATCCGGGGATTGCGGTTCTTCGCGCATGCTCCCGGGTTTACGGGGCAACTTCCCAGCCCGGAGAGCTACGCCCACACTCGACTGAAGATTGATGTAGTTAAGGCTGCCCGGGCTCTGGGGTTTCGGGCGGAGCTCGAGGCCTGGGGAAACGATGGAGCGGGCGCCGAGTGGGTAGCGGACGTACTAGTTTTTCTCCGTGACGGAACGCGGATCGCATTCGAGATTCAACTCTCAAGTCAGCACTTGGATAATTTCCTAGCCAGGACGGAGCGATATCGGCGCTCAGGTATAAGGTGTTGTTGGATCATGGCTGAGAAGCCGGTGGCCTGGCGCCTAACAAAGGCCCTAAGCTACAAAAACAGCCAATATCGTCGTGAGACTGGCGAGATCTTATGCGATTGTGAGGAAATAGTGCCATTCGCGATAGAACTCGCAGGAAAGGACACTTACCCCGATGTTCT
Source organism: Mesorhizobium sp. M1A.F.Ca.ET.072.01.1.1 (assembly GCF_004023325.1). Lineage (NCBI taxonomy): Bacteria > Pseudomonadati > Pseudomonadota > Alphaproteobacteria > Hyphomicrobiales > Phyllobacteriaceae > Mesorhizobium > Mesorhizobium sp. M1A.F.Ca.ET.072.01.1.1. The sequence continues at coordinate 2,902 of NZ_RZSF01000179.1, forward strand.
GCCACCGATCAGGTTCGGCAGAGGTCGGCACATAAAGCGGATGGGGCTGACCGAAGCTGTCGCTGGAATGCTGCATGGGTATCCTAGCTGGCAATTGCCTGACTGGCAGTGGAAAACTCCTTCAGTATCAGTAGATTGATATTCGCTCGATACCGAGGGGCGGGAAGAACCGCGAATGGAGTTCGTTCGCCATCGCTTCGTTTCGGACGTCGACTTTCAACCTTGGCGCCGCGTAGCTGAATCGCCCGCCGCACCTGTCCTACAAATTAGCCGGTTCGTTTGGTGGCAAGTATCTTGCGGTCTCACTTCGTTTAAGTCATTCGTTTTGCGGGGTGTAAAACGTAAAACTTGGGGTAGGAATGCGCATTCAAAAGGTCGAAATAAAGAATTTCAGACTCCTGTCTGACGTAAGTCTAATTTTAGAGCCCTCCGAAACAGTAATCGTTGGGCGTAACAACAGCGGAAAAACGTCGCTTTCCGAGGTCATGCGCAGACTTCTCGATGACGGTCCCGTGAACTTTCAACTTGAGGATTTCTCCAGCGCGAGCTACCGCGGATTCTGTGCCGCCGTCCATGCCCATCTTGCAGGGCAACAGGAGGATGAGGTCCGTGCTCTTCTGCCGGCTATCGAATTGCGCCTGTATTGCACATATGATCCCGATGCCCCTGAGCTCGGTCCGCTGGCCCCGTTCGTGGTCGATCTAGATCCAGGCGTGAGCGAGGCCTTGATCGTACTTCGCTACGAGCTGAAGGACGGAGGGCTAAGCGCTCTTTTTGACGGGCTTGCCGATGGTTCATTGGATGACGGATCCCGCAAGGCGTTCCTTGTTGGCCTGCGGGAGAGGATACCCGCCAACTTTGGCCTCAGGATCCGCGCTGAAGATCCGAACGACCCAACGAATTACCGGCAGTTGCAGCCAGCGGCGTTGCGCAGCTTGGTTCGGACCGGGTTCATCAACGCACAGCGTGGTCTGGATGATGTGACGTCGCGAGAGACCGACGTTCTCGCCAAGATTCTTGAAGGTCTTTTCGTCACCGCCTCCTCGGCAACCGCAGATGCGGCGGATAAGGTCATCGCTGACGCTCTTGCCTCTGTTGTCCAAGGACTTCAGACGCAGATTGACGGTAATTTCGGAAATCAGTTGCAGAACCTGATGCCGACCTTGACCAGCTTTGGTTATCCGGGATTGGGTGGCCAGGAGCTGCAGACTGAGACAACCCTCGATATCCGCAAGCTTCTTTCCAATTTTACCAGGGTTCGATATGCCGGCTACGGCGGCGTGACGCTCCCCGAATCCTACAACGGGTTGGGTGTGCGCAATCTGATATTCATTTTGCTCCGGATCGTCGAGTTTCACAAAGCGTTCAAGGCCGAGCCAAAAACGCCAGGCGTCCATCTCGTGTTTATCGAAGAGCCAGAGGCGCATCTGCATCCACAGATGCAGGAAGTTTTCATCAAACAGTTGGGCAAGATCGCCACGCAACTGGCTGGCGTGGGTGCGGGCGCTGTCCCTTGGCCCGTCCAGTTTGTGGTCTCAACTCACTCATCGCATATCGCCAATGCAGCTGGGTTCGAGAGTATCCGGTACTTCCTTGGGGCCGATGTGCCGGGCGCTGATGCCGGCATTCGGCAGACCAAGATCAAAGACCTCCGCGAAGGACCGGCGAGCATCACGGCGCCCGACAAGCAGTTTCTGCACCAATATCTGACGCTGACGCGCTGCGACCTGTTCTTTGCCGACAAAGCCATCCTTGTCGAAGGTCTCAGTGAACGGGTCATGCTTCCGGTTATCATCGGAAAGGCCGAGGCTGCAGACCCGGCGATTAAGCTCTCAAGCCAATACCTCACTATCATGGAGGTTGGTGGGGCCTATGCACATCTCTTCTTCGGTCTGCTCGATTTCCTCGAGCTTCATTATCTCATCATCACAGACTTGGATTCCGTCGAGACGCCTGGGGGCGCCGCATGCCCGGTTCACCTCGGTACAGCGTCCAGTAACGCTTGCCTGAAAACGTGGTTTAACGACAATCCTCATAGCCTCGCCGGGGTGATGGCCAAATCCGACGATGACAAGACCGATGGACGCGGGCGCATCGCCTATCAGGTTCCAGAGGTAAAGGAGGGGCCCTGTGGGCGGACATTCGAGGACGCCTTCATTCTGGCCAATCAAGCCCTTTTCGGCCTCGCGGCAGGCACCCCCCAAGAGCAAGAAGTGGCGGCACGCTATATAGCCGCAGGACAAAAGAAATCGGAATTCGCGTTGAAATATGCGATTGAGAATACGGGCTGGGTGGCTCCAAAGTATCTTACCGACGGCATCCGCTGGCTGGCCATCGACTATGTGCCTGGCGTTGATCCGGCACTTGCGATCGTAGCAGCTGCCGCCGCCGCACCGGCGCCCGCGGCAGTGCCAGAACCCGCGGCAGTGCCAGAACCTGCTCCGGAAGGAGGAGGCCTTGAGTAATCATGAATCTCCTGCCGAAGAGGCGAGCCGCATCGCTCTTGAAGGGGTCTTCGCTTGCATACAGGCCGGCCGGAGCTTCCGCCTTGAGGCGGGTGCTGGCGCCGGAAAGACGTACTCATTGGTCGAGGCGCTTAAGTATCTGATTAAGCGCCACGAGAGAGATTTCATGCGGCGAGGGCAGCAGATCGCCTGCATAACCTTCACCAACGTTGCAAAGGATGAAATCGAAGCTCGCACCGACAAGCATCCGATAATCTATTGCAACACCAATCACTCCTTCTGCTGGCTCCTCATTGGCAGCTTCCAGAAGCAGCTCAAGGCCCTGGTGCAACAGATGCCAGCCTGGCAGGACAAGCTCCTGGAGGCCGGTGGCATAGGCGATCGGAGCGTCGAATACAGTCTTGGGCACCGTGCCGTGCGTGAACACGTGGTCTCGCTACACCATGACGACGTTATCCCACTTACGATCTCGCTGATGGAGAATCCGAAGTTTCGCAGAATCATGGCGGACCGATTCCCCATCATCCTGATTGATGAATATCAGGACACCGACAAAGCTTGGGTTGAAGCACTGAGGCTGCGCTTCCTTGGGCAACCGAATTCACCGCTGTTTGGCTTCTTCGGGGACCACTGGCAGAAAATCTATGGCAATGGATGCGGGGAGCTAAATGACGACGCCGTCACCCCGATCGGCAAGAAGGCAAATTTTCGCTCCGTGAATGCGATTGTCGAATGTCTCAATCGGATGCGACCGGCCTTGCCACAGTTTGTCAAAGACCCTGCAGCGCCAGGTCGAGTTCGAATCTTCCACACCAATGGCTGGGGTGGGCAACGGCAAGGAGGGCAACATTGGGGCGGCGACCTGCCGTCTGAAGTCGCTCACCAGGCGCTCGAAGCGACAAAAGCCCAGATGGTTGCAGACGGCTGGGATCTCGCTCCCAAGCAGACGAAGATTTTGATGCTGACTCATCGGGTCCTTGCCAGTGAGCAGGGTTACTCGAACCTGGCCGATGCGTTCCGCTACAACGACTCGTATCTCAAAAAGGAAGACCGCCTTATCGCGTTCCTGATAGACGTCTTGGAGCCGGCAGCCGACGCCTACTCGGCAAAGCGTTACGGCGCCATGTTTGAGGCGATGGGCGGAACTGTGCCACTGCTCAAGCGTCAGGCAGACAAGGCAGCGTGGGTAGCTTCTTTTGATAGACTCTTGGAGCTTAGGGAAAACGGGTCGATCGGCGACATCGTCGACCATCTCAAGGCAGAGCAACGCCCGCGATTGCCTGACAGGGTCGAAGACTTGCAAAACGCGTTAGCAGCATTCAATCCGGAGGGGGGTATCGAAAAACCCCGACAGCTCGAGGAGTTGGAAAAGCTTCGGGAGGTTTCATATTCGGAGGTCAAGGCGCTCCGAAAATACCTCGAAGGCTATTCGCCGTTCGAAACCAAGCATGGTGTCAAGGGTGCCGAGTTCGAGAACGTTCTGGTCGTTCTCGGCCGCGGGTGGAATCAATATAATTTCGGCGAGATGCTGGAATTGGCAGGAGCGGCGGCCATTCCAGCTGCAAAACAAGCGACTTTCGAGAGGAATCGCAATTTGTTCTATGTGGCATGTTCGAGGCCCAAACGGCACCTGACATTACTGTTCACTCAGGAATTATCGGCCGAAGCCTTGACGAAGCTTCAAGAGTGGTTTGGGCCTGCTTCGATCGAGGGACTGGCATTCTGAGGAAGGTCTAGATCGACCTGGGATTGCACGCTCGCCAGCAGAAGAGGCAGTGATCCATGCCGCGCCTCGGGTTGCATATAAAGGTTAGGAATATTTCTGTAAATAAGGTAGCATGAGCCTACACATGAATCTCTTCAATATCAAGACTATCAATCGACATATCGGTCGATATCAAAGTATTCCGCAGGACCACCTCGTTCGGCTCGACGAATGGGCTGAGATGATTCGCTCCAGCCGCATCACGAGGATTAAAGAGACGGCATTGCATGGTGATTTCAAATCGAAAATTGTGGAAGCGGTGCTCGGTTACAAAAGCGAGGTACATGGAGCCGATTACTCCGTAACGTCTGAGAAAGCTATACTTAGGGGGTCCGTTGATCTGGCGCTCGGCGACTTCGGGCCCGGAAAATCCCAGATCTTAGCGCCGTTTGAACTAAAGGGTGCCAAGACCAAGGATCTGGATGCGATCATGCCGGGAAGAGCCAAGAGTCCCGTGCAGCAAGCCTGGGAGTACGCGACAAACGCTCCGGGGGTGAAATGGGTGTTGGTATCGAACTACGTGGAGCTGAGGTTCTACGGGTTCGGCGAAGGTACACAGGCCTATGAGAGATTCGATTTAGCAAGGCTGGTCGAACCGACCGAATACGCCCGCTTCATGCTCTTGCTAAGCGCCGACAACCTCTTGACCGGCCGTACGTTGGACTTGCTCGGCGAGAGCAGGAGAGAAGACAAGGACATAACGAATGAACTCTACAGTGACTACAAAGAGATTCGCCGCACGCTGATTTCCTCAATTGGGACGATAGCGCCGAAGGTAGCGCCGTTGGATGCTATCGCGGCAGCTCAAACGGTGCTCGACCGTGTCCTTTTCACCGCCTTTGCAGAGGACACCGGTCTCCTTCCAAAGCGTATCCTAGAGAAGGCGTTTGAACACGCTGATCCGTTTAACCCACGTCCAGTGTGGGACAATTTCAAGGGCCTGTTTGCCGCGATCGACAAGGGAAGCACTCGCCTGGACGTGCCACCGTATAACGGGGGCCTCTTCGCTCCCAACGCGACTGTCGACGGCCTGGAACTACCGGACACGGTTTGCGAAGGTTTTAAAAAGATCGGTGAATACGATTTCGCGTCCCAAGTTTCGGTGACCGTCCTAGGACATATTTTTGAGCAATCCATTACCGATGTCGAACGGTTGCAGGCCGTCGCACGTGGTGTGGTCGTTGAGGAGAAGAAATACTCCTCCGGCACAACGGGCAGGCGCAAACGGGATGGTGTTGTCTACACTCCCGATTTCGTTGCCCGCTTCATAGTTGAGCAGACCCTTGGAGCTCACCTTAATGAAATCTTCCGAGGACTCCTCGCGACCTACGCCCAGAAGGGCGCGAAAGCCGAAGATGATGAGATCAAGTGGAAACGAAAGGGAGCTGAACTCTCGGCCTGGGAGGCCTATCGGGAACGCCTGAAAACAATCCGCATCGTCGATCCAGCCTGCGGCTCCGGCGTTTTTTTGGTCATGGCATTTGACTACATGAAAGCTGAGTTAACAAGGGTCAACGACAAGATTGCGGACCTGAGAGGCGGTGCACGCAGTCTGTTCGATCCAGACAGTGAAATCTTGACGAACAATCTGTTTGGGGTGGACGTCAACGCCGAGAGCATCGAGATCGCAAAGCTTTCACTGTGGGTAAAAACAGCCCGGAGAGGTAAAATGCTCGACAGCTTGGACAACAATCTCCGAGTTGGCGACAGCCTCATTGAAGATTCCAACTTTGCTTATCTGAAACACGGATTTACCTGGCAGAATGCATTTCCAGGAGTCTTTGCCGATGGCGGGTTCGATGTCGTCCTCGGCAACCCGCCTTACGTGCGCATGGAATTCCTCAAGGCGATTAAGCCCTACTTGGCAAGCCGCTTCGAAGTGGTTTCGGACCGGGCAGATTTATATGCCTATTTCTTCGAAAGAGGTTTGAAGTTGCTTAAGCCAGGCGGGCGCCTAGGATATATTTCCTCTGCAACCTTCTTCAGAACGCGGGCGGGAGCGCCTTTGCGGCGGTTTCTGCGCACGAACGCGACGATTGAACACGTTGTTGATTTCGCTGATCTACAGATTTTCGAGGGCGTGACGACATACCCGGCCGTTCTGGTCGTACGAAACGAGATTCCGACCGCCGATCATGAGATATCGTTCTGGAAGTTGAATAGCCTTCCAGAAACGAACTTCACGGCGGCCTATCTGAAAAATGCCGCCGAATATGACCAGGCAAGTCTTACTGACGGGTCGTGGGAAATAGAGGACGTTTCGCTCGGGCATTTGCGCGACAAGATACGAAAAGGGAGGCCATCCCTCAAACAGGCCTATGGCTCGCCGCTGTACGGTATCAAGACCGGACTCAACGACGCCTTCATCATAGACACTCCCACCAAAGACCGCTTGTGTGCCCAAGACGCCAAGTCGGCCGATCTGTTAAGGCCCTTTCTGGAGGGGAAAGACCTTAAGCGCTGGCGTCAGGAATCACGAGGCTTGTGGATCATCTACATTCCCAAGAACCGTGTAAAAATCGAGGACTATCCTGCCATCCGTGACTGGCTGTTGCCATTTAAGAAGCGCCTGGAAAAACGCGCTACCCAGCAGGCTTGGTTCGAGCTCCAACAGGCCCAGGAGGCCTACAGTGCGCGTTACGCGGCAACGAAGATCTCGTATCCCCACTTCAACCAGGAGCCCAATTTCAGCCTCGAAACAGCTGGCGCATTTTCCAACGACAAGAGCTATGCCATTCCCTCTGGCGACCTCTCCTTGTTAGCATTGTTGAACAGTAAGGTTGGGTGGTTTTACCTCTCGAACCTAGCGCCGGCCGTACGTGGTGGATTTCACGAGCTGAGGGTGCAGTACGTAGATCAGCTTCCGGTGCCAGCCTTCGGGAAGAAGGAGAAAGCAGTTCTCGTTGCACAGACCGCCTCCATCCTGAAAAAGCACGCGGAAGCGCAAAAAATTCAACGAGCTCTTATCCGTCGAATTCCTGATCTTTGCCCTGCTGGTCAAACTCCAAAGCTTTCAGAAAGGCTTCGGGGTTGGTGGCAACTTGCGAACTTTCAGGCGTTCAGGACAGAGATTCGGAAGTGTTTCAAGGCAGACATCCCGCTTGCGGAACGAACGGAGTGGGAGGAATGGTTCAACCGTGACAGGGCGGTCGTTGAATTGTTGCAGCGTGAGAGTGTGGAACTTGCGCGCAAGAACGACGACCTGATATTCAAGGCCTTCAAACTCTCGGATGAGGAAATTTCTCTGTTGGAAAATGCCGTCTGATGGCCCGGACCACGTCACCGTTCGTCATGGTCATCGCCGACCATGCAAAAAAGGAGTTCTCGGTTGAGGGCCCTATGACCGATGACACCCGTTGGAACAAAGCTATCGCCGCAGCAAATGTCGCTGGTCGGAACGTCAACTGTTCGACAACCGAAGCCAGCATAGAACAGGCCGCAGCCGACTACGCCAGCCAGTTTGGATACAAGCGGGTACCGGCCGGTTCAATTGTGAGCCGATCATAAGACCACAGGGACCTACCTGAAGCCTGCCTGTCAGCGCAGAAATGGAGGAGGTGCGCCGAAAATTCGGTTTGATTTGGCCAGTTTGTGTTACACAAATCCTTGCACACCGATCCGTGATTTGCTAAATATCGCTTTGTAAACAAGTAGATGCGAGAAGGCTATTCGGTCTCCAAAACCGCAGTTCCTACGTGGCTTTCTTCCTCAGCCCCACGCCCCGCTCCCCCTGAATTAAGCAGCTTTCGCCGCGTGGATAGCGTGAAGCGTCTCGGGCTTCAGGTGTGTGTAGCGACGCAGCATCTTCCAATCTTTGTGCCCAGTGATCAACGCTACCTGTTCAATTGTGAACCCAGCTTCAAACAGGCGGCTCGTTCCTTCATGCCGCAAATCGTGAAAATGAAGGTCGCGGATGTCGAGGTCACCGCAACCTCGACGGAAGGCGGTGCCGACCGACCTATGATTGAACGGAAAAATTCGATCATCGTCATTGCTGCGCTTTGCCCGCTGCTCCTCGACGATGGCCCACGCATCATATCCAGTGGCCGCGAACAGCGGTATGCGCTGGTTGTTGCCGTTCTTGTTTCGAGGGTCCTTCCTGTCGCGGATCAGGAGCATCCGCGTGCGAGATTCCAAATCAGACCAACGCACCTTGCAGATCTCCTCCTGGCGCATCGCGGTTGCGACTGCGAAACGAATGATCTGGCCAATCGGTGCAATTTGGCGCGAGTTTGCGTCGAAATGACAAATCAGCTTGTCGAGTTCATCCTGGGTCGGCCGTCTGTCGCGCTGCTGGCCTTTGCCAACCAGACCGAGCCTCTTTAGGGCGATACGCGCCAGATCAACCGGCTCGACCTTGACCGGTAGGCCGTGGACGGCTGCAGCATGAGACAGGATAAGCTTTATAAAGCCGATATCGATGCCGAGCGTCATCGGTCCGGCACCTTGGGCGGCCCGCTCACGACCAAAACGGATGAGCCGTTCGCGGTCGAGAGTCGCGATGTTGCATTTCCCCAGGTGCCGCTGGAGCATATCGAGGGCGGCAGCTTTGGAGCGGCGAGGGGACTTGCCTACCTCGCACATGTCGTCGATATGGAGGTCGACGAGTTCGCCAAAAGTTTTAAGGCGCGCTACACGGGACTTGGTCGGCGTCTCGCCGCGGTCGACTTGGCGTTCGGTTTCGGTCGCCCATCGCCGTGCGTCGTCTCGGCGCAAGAACGTCTCGCTGACGTAGCGACCTTTGCGACGAACCTGCACGCGCCAAGAACCGGATGAAAGCTTCGTGTAGGTAGCCATTTTTTCGTGTGCGCTCCGTGTGCACTGAGGGATCGAAACGTGGCGAAAAGGGTCGTATTCTGGCGTAAATTCGTGTGCACTCGTCAGGTTCTAAGAATTTGATGTTAAAGAAAAAATGCTGAAAAATCAAGACCGTAGAGTAGCCATAGCACCCATGATGGACTGGACGGACCGGCATTGCCGGTTCTTTCACCGTCAGCTGACGCGTCGCGCGTTGCTCTACACGGAAATGGTGGTGGCGGACGCAGTCATCCATGGCGCACGCGAGCGCCTGCTCGGCTTCGACGATGCCGAGCATCCGGTTGCGCTTCAGCTTGGCGGGTCGGATCCGCGAAAGCTTGCCGAAGCGGCGGTGATCGGCGAGGCGTTCGGTTACGACGAAATCAACCTCAATGTCGGCTGTCCGTCCGACCGCGTCCAGTGGGGCACTTTCGGCGCGTGCCTGATGAAGACGCCGGTGCTGGTCGCGGAATGCATCGCGGCGATGAAGGCGGCGGTGAGAATCCCCGTCACGGTCAAATGCCGCATCGGCGTTGATGACCAGGACCCCGAACCCGCTCTCGACACGCTCGCAGACGGCGTGCTGACGGCCGGCACCGATGCGCTCTGGGTGCACGCCCGCAAGGCGTGGCTGGAGGGGCTTAGTCCCAAGGAAAACCGCGAGATCCCGCCGCTCGACTATCCGCGCGTCTATCGGCTTAAGGCCAGGAAGGCCAACCAATTCATCGGCATCAACGGCGGCATTCAATCTCTTGACGAGGCAGAGGCGCACCTCGCTTATGTCGACGGCACCATGCTCGGCCGCGCGGCCTATCATACGCCCGGCATCCTCACCGGGATCGATGCCGCATTTTACGGCGAGGCGCCGGTCGCTTTCGACCACGCGGCGCTGATGGACGCCATGGCCGCTTACGCCGCGCGTCACATCGAGAAGGGCGGACGGCTCGGCCATGTCACGCGCCATATGGTCGGGCTGTTCCACGGTCTCCCGGGCGCGCGCCGCTACCGGCAGATTTTGTCCACCGACGCCAATAGACCCGGGGCCGGGCCAGAGGTGCTGAAGACGGCGTTTGCGGCAATAGATTTCGCGGCGGCGGAAACCGAAGCCGCTTGAGGCGGATCGGCGGTTTTACCGTTCCACAGAAACGGCGAACCGCTCGATGCGTTTGTCTAGACGCAATTCCGGGCAGAAAACCGGGGATCTAGTCGCGCAGGATCATCCGGTCACCGCGCACCTCGAAGCCCGACAGCGAGCCGATGAAGTTCATGCCGAGCAGGCTTTGCTCGAGCATGCCGGGCGCCGCGACCATCACCGGCATATCCTTGCGCACGATGCCGCCGATCGCCATCTCGTCGGTCCTGACCGTTGCCGCACGCGCCATGCCGTTGGCGGTCGAGACGTCCACGGTGTAGCTCAGCGCCGCTGGGTTGAAGCCGGCCGCCTGGGCGTCCTCCGCCGTCAGCACCGTGCTGGTCGCGCCGGTGTCGACCAC